>ONYG01000035.1 GCA_900321995.1 uncultured Methanobrevibacter sp.
ATGACTAAAATGCTTTATTTATATAAAAATAGACTTAGTTACTTATAAATATTTCCAAAAGTTCTAGGTTTTCATCATCAAGATTATCTTCCATGCCCTTTAGTATATTATCAACTGTAGAATCAAATATAGCATAAGACAAAGGCATATGCTCATAGTCCCAATAGTCAGACCTTTGAATATAATTCAATAGGCATACAGACTCAAATAGGTTTAGGTCTTCCTTTGAGAGCAGATTCAGCCAATTATGCTTAAATACAAGATCATATTTGTCCTTAAGGTCATTGATTGTATCATTATAATCCATATGCTCAAACTTATATTTTATCATGAGATTTACAAACAAAAAGTTTAGGCCATCTAAGTTTATGTCTTTTGTTAATGTCTCCTTCTTAAAAAAGTAAATAAGGTCTTCTTTCTTCTCCAAATCTTCTTCCTTTTCTACACTTTCAAGAAATTCTATGTACAAATCATCATAAGAATCATGATATGTTCTAAAATACTGCCTAAACTTAAGAAGCTCTTTTAACCTCTCTTCCCAAGGCATGTTTTCTATTTTGCTATCTGGAACCTTAGCAACATCATTTGCTATCTTATGAAAATTAAAATCCATATTTTGACCTTTAAACTTTTTACAGGAATAATAGTAAATCCTAAACTTATGCAGCAATAAGATTAAAACCTAAACTTTTTGCAATTATTATAAGTTTTATCCATTTAAAGACTTAAATTATACCCTTTTTTAACAGTTAGACTTTCCCAATATTAAATATATTAAATTTATATTAAATAGATTTTTATTTAAGTTTAAAAAGGCAAGAAAATAAAAAAACACCCCCTTCACAAAACAATAAAAATCAAAAATATAAAAAAACACCCCCTTCACAAAACAATAAAAATCAAAAATATAAAAAAACACCTCTTCATAAAACAATGAAAATTCATTTTAGAATCCCCATTATCAAATTTATAAAAATTTATGTATACCTAAATAAAAATATATAACTATATCAAACAGATTAGGAGATAAGACATGTCTAAAAAAGCATCTAATTTTCAAATAAAATTTATGGCAATAATGTATAGGGGAAAAGAAATATTCAAGCCCCTTAATACAGGTTGGATTGATGAGCATGTGGCTTGCGTTAGAGAATACATTGCAAACATATTCTTTTATACAAAAAACGGAACAACAATCATGATTGATGCAGGATACAATTATGACAGATTAGAAGAGAAGATGTCTTGGCTGGACATCAATCCAAATGACATCAAAGACATTCTAATCACTCATCAGGATACAGACCATGTAGGTGCAGTGGAAACAGATAGCGATGGCCTATTTGAAAATGCCACCCTTTACATAGGGGAAATTGAAAACAGATATTTGACTGGTGAAAAACGCAGAAAAGTGGGATGGGGAACCTATAAGCTGCCAATGGTAGAGAGCAATAACGAAAGAGTTCTACTGAATGATGGAGACGTATTCGAAATTGATGGAATAAAGATTGAAGCCATTCTAGTCCCTGGACACACATGGGGACATATGGTCTATCTAATCGATGACAAGTACCTATTTACAGGAGATACAATTTGGTTTGGTGCAGATGGAGGATATAGCTTCATTTCCACATTAGCTGAAGACAATAAGTTATCATTGAAATCCTTAGAGGAATTGGAAAAGAGAATACGAGCCAAAAACATTGAGCCGTTAATCATTACTGGACATACTGGCTGGAGTCAAGATCTAGATTGGGTTTTCCTACATAAGGATAAGAAATGCTCCCCATTCTCTAAAAGAGTGCCTGACCCAGAAGCTCCCTATGATGGCTATGATGAAAGTGATGACACAGAAGAAAACACCAGAAAGTCAGGATTTCTAAAAGCCAAACACTAGGTTTTAAAAAGCAAATGAATGTCCTTTTAATAGGCATTAAACCAACACCACCATATTTTTAATCCTTGAATCAAAATCTGACTTAATTTCAATATAAAATCTCATAGAATTCCTTGTTTAGAAACTTAAGATGTGTAACCAATCTTCTTCTTTTCATCTGAAGCAGCTTATTGTTGAAAACACAATCCTCATATTCCTTCTCGTCAACTTCAACACCATTTTTTATTTCTTTTTTAAAGTCTTTAAGTTGTCTAAAAAGTATATTAAGTTCTTTTTTAGTGTTTTCCAATTCTAAACTTGTTTGATTAATTTCTATAGTTAATTCATCAATTCTTCTCATGATTTAACCTCCTTAATCAAACCCAAAATTAAAGGATGCGTATGTAAATTAATATTTGAATCCCCTCACTTATAAACTAAAGACAAGAGCATTTGAAAACTAATATTTGTTTCATTTGCTTAAAACTAAATATGTTAATTTTGTTTGGCCAGATTTAAAAATATTAAAAAAGTTTTTTACCTACAAGTAAAAAAAAAATCAGGAAAAAATAATAGATTGAAAACTAAAAAATAGATAAAATATTGGGAAAATAAATTAAAAAAAGACATATAAAGTATAGAACTAATCCTAAAAGAATTAAGGGTTGAAACTAATTGAAAAAAATTCAATTAGGATTAGTTCCATAAAGGCGAATTGGAATTAAATTCCAATAAATAATTGAATAAAAAGATTATAATAAAATTTAGACTTATAAAAAGTCCTAATTAGTAATTAAATAATTGAAAGGTTATCTACATCAGAAGTAGAATTTATATATTGCTCAAATTGGAAACTAGGCCTATCTGAAAAAGATATGAGTGGTCTGTTTTGTTCCTTTTTAAGGTCTACACTATAAGTAGCAGAAGAAGCAAGTTTTTTATCATTTGAATTCTTATGACTTTCTAAAGCAACATGATTAGCAAAACCGCCACCACTATAAGAGCCAGAGCCGCCACCAATACTGCTGCCAGGACCTAAATCAATGTAAGAACCGAAGGTTCCTTTTGCAATGGTATTTTCAGAAACATCTGGACGAGCGCAACTGATGTTAAAATCCTTAACGCCACCAAATTGGGAAACTCCATCATCTAAAATCGGAGCATCATTACTATCTGCAGTCAAATCAGCTGCAGAAGCGCAACCGATACCAATTAAAAATATTAAAAGTGAAACACTAACTAAAATTATTTTATTCATATTTTTCTCTCTCGTTTTTTTAGGGAAATTTTCTCTATTACATAGTATATCCAAGATAGTATATAAAGATTTTCGAGTGCAAGTGCTTACTTGCATCTTGAAATTGAAAAATAAGAGCAAATAATGAGTATTATTAAAAAATAATAAATAATAAAGAGTAAAATCTCAAATAAAGAATAATAAAAATGAAAATTGAAAAAATAAGGAAAATAAAAATTAATTATTTTTAAGTAAAATAAGTTAATATAAGTCTTTATTAAATAAGAAAAAATAAAACCTACCTAAAATCTAAACTCTTTATTAAATAAGAAAAATAAATAGATAGTTAAAGAGCAGGGTGATTGTATGAGTAAGGAATTAAGATTATCAAAATCAAAAATAAACACATTCATAGAATGTCCTCGTAAATTCAAGTACAGGTACATTGATGAGATAACTGAAGAACCTAATAAATATATGCAGTTTGGTACATATGTCCATGAGATTGCAGAGAATGTAGCGAATAAGCTTATGGAAAATGAATATGTGGACAAGCAAACTATTGATGATGCATTCAAAAGTATAAATTATAAGAAGGAATTTGAAGCAGACCAACACTTAGATGGATTGAAGAAATTCTTCTATGACATATACTCAAATGGCTATCAAATATTCGCTGCAGAAGACTTAATCTATGACGAAAAGCAAAATCTGGTCGGAATCATAGATATAGTGATAGAAAAGAAGGACACAAATGAACTTATAATCTTTGACTATAAGACAGGAAGGCCAGGACCAATAACTAGGTATAAGCTTGAATTATGTGTTTATAAGAGGCTTCTTGAGTGCAGATATCCAGAGCATAATATCATAAGCGGAGGAATCTACTTTACAGGATATTCTGCATATAGAATAGCTAATTTTGAAGAGAGCAAAGAAGACTACTTCACATCAAAATCCAAAGAGAACATAAATGAGACTGACTTTAACTATGTCTCAAGAGTTAGAGATAAGATCTATGAAACCATTGAAAGAAAGTACTTTATGGCTAAAAAGGGATTTATGTGCAAGTATTGCTTTTATAAGAAGCGCTGTGATAATGATTTATTCTAAAAATAAAAATAAAAAATAGTAAAATAAAATTAAAAAAAAGAAAAAAGTATTCCCCTATAAAAAATGGGATATAAAATATTAAACCTTAAGAATAAAATATCTCCAAATGAAAATAATTTTATTCATATACGATAGAATTCTTTAAAACTCTAGGATCCAATCCTTCTTCAATACAATAAGGACAATGCTTATCTGAATTTAACATTACCCAACCGTGAGTAGTGCATTGACCATACCAATGTTTTTCAGAACTGCTAGAAGATGAACTGGAAGTATCTCCAGGACCATTGTAAGTATATTCACTATGCTTTAAAAGATAATCCATTTCCTTAATCTCATCACCAGTTAAAACACCATCCCCATTAAAATCAGCCTGCTCAAACATTTTTGTTTTAGCATCTTCAGGAGTATGGGCGGTATAAATGTCATTTATAGTATAACTAGATTCAGGCCATTCACTTGCGCTAAATTCAGAATAACGATCGCTGTTATCATTAGAAGATTCTGAAGATGAATCACTTGTACTAAGTTCACTAGAAGAATTTGTATCAGACTCATTAACTGCAACAGAATCATTAGAATTATTTCCAGAAACCATTATAAAAGCACCTGCAATAATACAAATACAAATAATTGCAGTAACAGCAATAATTAAAGTATTTTTAGAAGATTCTTCACCTTTAGGACTGGATCCTAAAGAAGCACCACAAGATTTACAAAACTTAGCGCCATCTTCATTATCTAAGCCACATTTAGGACATTTCATAATTATCACCTCAAATTACATCATCAATATATTATCTCAACTTTTTCACTATTAATATCTTCAGCATGGAACCATGCTCCACCATACCAAAAAATAAGAGGAACTTTCCCCAATTACATTTTCCCATGTAATTATAATATAAATTATGGAAAACTAGCTTATTAAATCTTTTTAAAGGTGATGAAAAATGTTCAAACAAAGTTCCAACAATGCATCTTAATCTAAATAAGTTTATTTGATAAAAAGCAAATCTATTATTAAGAATGTGTATGTATAATATTATTCACTAAGATGGGTAAAATAAAATATGTCTAGTAATCAACTGATTCCAATAGAGAGTTTACCATACTAATTCTATATTTAGAAGGATAAAAACGAATACACATTCAGAATGTTTATTTTCAAGCATAAAAAGATAGTGAGGGGAAATAATGACCAAGAAATGTCCAAAGTGTGGAGTTGAAAATGACGACAATGCAAAGTTCTGCAAGAAATGCGGACATTCATATAGTGGAGACATTTTC
>ONYG01000008.1 GCA_900321995.1 uncultured Methanobrevibacter sp.
AGTCAAATAAAATTATTGACTGTCTGATTGAAAAGGAGGAGTCCGCTAAAAACTATTGTCTAAAAGCTAAGATCCTTTATGAAATGGGCGATTATGAAAATGCTTTAATGTTTGTTAATAAGGCTTTAGACTTAAAGCCTGACTGTAGAGAGGCAATCCAACTAAAAGAAAACCTAATTAACTCAAGCTAAAATTTATATTTCATATAATATTTTCATTAACAAATTTTATAAACTATTAAATTAAATATATTATCATTATATTTAATAAAAATTAGTTAATGTTCAACTAATTTAACTATTGAATATATTTATATTAGCTATTTGGCTTATAATTACTAATTAAAATTTATAAAAAACTTATAGGAGTCTTTTAAAATGAAAATGTATTATGATGACGATGTTGACGCTACCGTAGTTGCAGACAAAACCATTGCAGTAATTGGATATGGAAGTCAAGGACGTGGTCAATCTAGAAACATGGCTGACAGCGGATTAAATGTTATTGTCGGTCTTAGAGAAGGAGGTTCATCCTGGCAAAAAGCTGTTGATGATGGAATGAATGTAAAAACCATTGAAGAAGCTGCTGAAGCTGCAGATATCATTCACATCTTATTACCAGATGAAACCCAAGAAAAAGTTTACAATGAACAAATCGCTCCTTATGTTGAAGCTGGAAACACTATTTCTTTCTCTCACGGATACAATATCCACTTTGGTTTAATCAAACCTGGTGAAGACGTAAACATTGTAATGTTTGCACCTAAAGGACCTGGATCTAGAGTAAGAACCACTTACTTAGACGGTTTTGGAATTCCTGGTTTAGTAGCTATTGAACAAGACGCTACCGGTGAAGCTTTACAACTTGCATTAGGTATGGCAAAAGCAGTAGGACTTACCAGAGCAGGTGTTATTGAAACCACTTTCCAAGAAGAAACTGAAACTGACCTTTTCGGTGAACAAGCAGTTTTATGTGGTGGTTTAAGCGCTTTAATTAAAGCAGGATTTGAAACCTTAGTCGAAGCTGGATACCAACCTGAAATCGCTTACTTTGAAACCTGTCACGAAGTAAAGCTTATCGTAGACGATATCTATGAAAACGGTATGGCTGGAATGTGGCATGATGTAAGTAACACTGCTGAATATGGTGGACTCACCAGAGGTGGCAGAGTCATTACTGATGAGACCAAAAAAGAAATGAAAGCAATCTTAGGAGAAATCCAAGACGGTACCTTTAAAAAACAATTTGCAGATGAAAACATGACTGATGCAGCTAACTTAAAAGAAATGAGAGCTGCTGAAGAAAAAGAAGACATTGAAATTGTTGGTAAAAGGTTAAGAATTGCTTGTGGATTACAAAAAGAAGAATAGATTTAAGCTTTTTGGCCATTGGCCAAAACCTTTCTTTTTTTATTTTTTTTATTTTCAGTATTTTTTTATTATTTTATTATTATCTTTTTCACTATTTTTACAATTAATTTTTGTTTTGTTTTTTAATTTTAAATTAAAATTACTTTTTCTTTAAGAAGTAGAAATATTTTTTTAAAAGGAAAAAACAGAAACTATATCATTAAATATGTCACTATCTAATAATGGTCTAAAGAAAAAAGCCTTTTGATAGATTATATAAACTCTAAGTACTATGTAATAGGTCCATTAATGCTTTCACACATAAGATAAAATGTGCTAGGAATATTAAAAGTTCCCACATCTGGACACCTCCTATTTTTTCTATGAATAGGAGAACATTTAAAACTAGTTTTATTTAATCTTAAATAATCACCTACTATTTAGTTGTAGTTATCTGTTTTTAAAAATCGATTAGTTAAAAATAGTAAATTTGGATAAATGTAAAAATAATAAAAAATAGAAAAGAAAAAGGATATAAAATGTGACATTACCCTTTTTCATACACTAAATAATAGGCTTTTTAACAGAATATATCTGTAATTATTAATATGATTTAATCATATATAAATCATTTTATTTTCTATCATTTTTTTTAAACTATTTTCAATCAACTTGATTTTAATCTTTAACAATTTATTTATTGTATTTTCTTTTTTAAATAGATTCTGAGAGCATTTGAAAAGTAATAATATTATATATAGTTTTATATAGTAAAATACCTATAAGGTGGTCTTTAATTTAATATATAGTTTACTATATTTAATTAATTTTTAAAATTAACTTTTTTCATCATCCATTTTTCTTAATTAAAATTTCTAATATTTCTCCTCCTAAGGGAATGATGTGATATCTTAAGGATTTTGAATATATTTAAATAGGTGGGGG
>ONYG01000036.1 GCA_900321995.1 uncultured Methanobrevibacter sp.
AAAAAAAAAATTTCTACAGCTTATTTTATTTTAATTCAACGAGGAAGGAGCATGAGTAATAAATTATTAAAGGTAAATATTCAAAAGAAACTTAAAGAATTCGATTTAGATGTTGATTTTGAATTGAAAAAAGGTTGTTTAGGTATTCTCGGCCCTTCAGGTTGTGGAAAAAGCATGACCTTAAAATCAATTGCAGGCATTGTAACTCCAGATACAGGCACTGTAAGCTTAACTGCTAATGAAGAGACTATTTATTTTGACTCTGATAAAAAGATTAATATGAAACCCCAAAAAAGAAATGTGGGTTACCTATTTCAAAGTTATGCATTATTCCCCAACATGACCGTTGAAGAAAATGTTGCTATTGGTTTAGCGAAAGGACATGATGAGAAAACTGTTTACGAAATAATTAAACGTTTCCGTTTAGAGGGATTGGAAAAGAGATACCCTAAACAATTATCTGGTGGCCAACAACAAAGAGTGGCTTTAGCTCGCATATTAGCTTATAGTCCAGATGTCATATTGCTTGATGAGCCATTCAGCGCTATGGACACTTATTTAAAAGAGCAATTGCGTATTGAACTTCTTAATTCACTCAAAGATTTCGATGGTTTTTCCATTCTCGTAACTCACAATCGTGATGAAGCATTCCAATTTTGTGATGAGCTCATAATATTGGATAAAGGGAAAATCATAGCAAAAGGAGAAACTCATGAAATATTTGAAAATCCGAAAAAAGTGCAAGTGGCAAGACTTACTGGATGTAAGAACATCTCCAAAATCGAAATCATAGATGAACATCACGTTAGATCTTTAGATTGGGGTTTAGTCTTTGAAGTATCCGAAAAGATTTCACCAAACATAACCCATATGGGAATAAGAGCACATGATTTTTCTCCTGCTCAAAAAGAAGACACCAATGCAATTGACACAACTAATTCAACTAAAATAGAAATGCCTTTCGAATGGGAGATAACCTTAGAAAATGGACTATGGTGGAAACACGATAAAGAAATCCATGAACACAATTTTATGATTCCAGATTATTTAAAAGTAGATCCTAAAAATATAATCCTCTTGGAAGAATAAATAAAAAATAAAAAAATAACTGAAATAAAAAGAACTGAAAAAATAAAAAAAGAATTAAATAAATAAAAATAACTGAAATAAAAAATAGCTTAAACAAAATAAAAAAAAGGAAAATAAAAGAAGATAATTATATTACTTCAATGTAAACAGATTCTTTAGATTCATCTTTAGGATAATGATGCAATTCAATTATATCTTCTTTATATTCTTCAAAGTCAACCTCAATAGTATCAGAAATGATTTCACCATCTAAAGCAATCATCACTCTACAACTTGGATTTCCTCTATAATCAGTGAGATCTACTCCTAAAACATCACCTTTTGCAGAAACACGGTTGTATGCAATGTCCACTTTATCGAATTCTTCAAAATTATTTTTAATATAGTCAAGAACTTCATCAGAAGTCATAGTTAATTCTTTATCGACCATTTTAATATCTCCCACTTGTTTTTAATTTTTAATTTTTATTTTTTAAATTTTAAATTTTAAAATACTGCTCATTAAATAATTAAAATTATTTATTAATTTCAAGTATTTAATAATTACGAAATTTTTTTAATAAACAATTTATTAAAAAATTAAATTACTGTTTAAATATATATTGTTCTTAATATATAAAATTATTTGTATTGATTGAAACTATATTCATTAACTCATAATAATATTTAAGAATATAAGAAAATAGATAATAAGAAAATAAGAATATAAGAGAATAAGAAAATAAGAAAAGTAGAAAAAATATAATAAAAAAAGTTAAAAAGTTAGAATTAAAATTAAAAAGTTAAAAAAAAGTCAATTATAAGGTAGCTTCAATGATGATAAGTTTATCTTCATCTCCACCAGGCATATGACGAATTTCAATGATCTCATCAAGAACTTCATGCAAGTCAATGTCTACAGCCTGATTTAATAACTCACCATTAAGTTGAAGGGAAATGATTAATCCTTCACCAGTTTCCTCATCTTCTGGAGTAAGTCCTAAAACAGTACCAGGAGCAAAAACTCTATTATATGATAATTCAAAAATATCATCAACTTTCACTTCATTTCTAACATATTCTATAATATCTAGTGGGTCCATCACTATCTCTTTTACCATATTAACACCTTTAATACAAAACATTAATTTAATAAAAATTATGATTAATAATTTTATAAGTTATAAGCATAAGCATTCATTTAATTGATTTTTAATCTAATTAAATTAATTAAAAAAATTATTTCAAAAAATTCACCAGTTTTTTGTTAAATTTTTTATAAATTCAACTAAAACAATTATATTATAATTTATTTTAAAGTTTTATAAAATTAACTATAAAAAAAGTAGAAAAAGTACTAAAAAAGAATAAGTAAAAAAAAATAAAAAAAGAAGATAAAAAATAAAGAAAAAGAGAAGAGAGATTATTGATCTCTGTATTCTCTAATTGCGTTATATTCGTCGTCTTCTTCAATCCAAGTAGATAATCTGTCTCTGTTCTTTTCAGCATCAATGAGTAAAGTACCTTTACCATTTAATGCGATATCACCTTTATATTCGATGTATCTACCAGGATAAACAATACCATCTAACTCTGGGTCAGTTACAATTTCTTGTTCTACGAAACCTTCGAGTAATCTTCCAACTTTACCGTGGATAATGATGTTACCGTTTTTCATTTGTCCGCCAGGCCAACGGTTTACGTTACCATCGATTTCAATGGTACCTTTAGTCATGTGAATACCTGCGAGAATATCACAGTCACCTAAAACGTGGATTTTACCACCGACTAAACATTCACCACATTGTTTACCAGCATTTCC
>ONYG01000037.1 GCA_900321995.1 uncultured Methanobrevibacter sp.
ATTTCTCATTTTAGGTGTAATTTCAGAGGATTGCTCCAATCTCAATGGTGAATATGGTTGCCAAGGTGACCAGACTGCTTATCCTGATAGTTGGGATGACAGATCTTTTCAGACTCCTCCACGAGGTGATTCAACTTATAGGGAGACTTACCAAGATATGCATGATTTAGTAGGTTATGCTCAATTGAAATATTCCTCAGATAGAAAAATTTGTAGGATTACTTTCATAACTAAAGTTAATCCAAGTATAGAAAATTGGAAAATTATTTATAATTTCGGAGGTAGAGAACAAGAGTCAAATAGCTTCACTGTGACATCAAGTAGATCATATAAAGATGGCTTCCCTATTTCTGCCAAACTTCAAGTAAATGGTGAAGTTAAAGCAACATTAGTATTAGAAGATGAATATTTCTTATGGGATAACCCAACAGTAAATCAAGGACCCCAATTTGAAAATGGTCAAAAAGGTGCAATAGTTGAAATGTTTGGTTGGCCTTACACTGAAATAGAAAAAGAATGTGAATGGTTAGGAACTGCCGGATATATGGCAGTAAAAGTGTTCCCAGTAGGAGAACATATTTTAACTTATGATTCAGTAGAAAATGGTGAGCTAAATCCTTGGTGGTTTATCTATCAGCCAGTTTCTTATAGGCTAACTTCAAGAGGTGGAACAAAAAAAGAATTTAAGCAAATGATTAATACTTGTAGAGAAAAAGGTGTTAGAGTTTATGCTGATGCTGTTATTAATCACATGGCTGGTAATGGTAACGATATGTATTACGATCATAGAAACCATGCAGGTTCCTGTGTACATTGGGGTCCTAAAGCAGGAAGTGATGGTTCCCCTTGGTGGACTACTGGTTGGCAATATGAAAATAATAAATTTACCGGTAAAAAACCTGGACTTGAATTCCCTGCTGTTCCTTATACTGCTTCTGACTTCCACTGTGAAAGAAGTTTAAATTCTTGGACAGATCCTAATATTCTAAGCAGAGGATGGCTCACTGGTTTAACTGATTTAAACACTGAAAAGGATTATGTAAGACAAAGAATTGCTGATTTCCTTACTTCTATGTTAAGCATGGGAGTCTCTGGTGTAAGAATTGATGCTGCAAAACATATTCATCCCACTGACTTAGCTGCTATTTTCAAGAAATTGAAAGATAATTTAGGAGGGGGTGAATTACCTGAGGATTTCACTGCTTATTTAGAAGTCTTATTCGGAGGAGAAAAAGATCTCTTAATGTGTGGAGGAGGAGATTATAGTTTCGGTAAACCTTTCGTAAATAAAATGAAAGCTGCTGGATTAAGTGATAATGATATTTTGAAGATTAAAATTTGGGGGTCTGATTATCCTAAAGAATTCCCCATTTGCGGTTGGTGGGAAATTGATCCTATTAGACATGCTATTGGTTTAGATTGTCATGATGATCAATTCCCTGGAAGTTCTTCTAGAGATATGCAAGATAAAGGTTCTGTTTATGTCAAAGAAAGAAATGCTGAAAGACATAGATATTTCTTAGTTCAAATGTTCACCAGAACAGATGCAAATTGGAAAATTAAATTAGTACTTAGTTCATATTCTTTCATTAATGATGCCTATGGATTCCCAGATGGTAAATCCGATTGCAGTATGTATACAGGTAAATATAGCACGGGACAATGTACAAAATCTGTTCCTAAACAAAATGCTTATGATCCAAATTCTACTGGTTATGATGCTGGAAGTTCAAATAATTGGAAACAAAATACTTATACTAGAGTACATAGAGATGCTGAAGTTGTTAATGCTATGAGAAGATGGATGGGATTGTCCACTTTGTCATCTGATCAATTATATGCTAAAGAAAGATTAAAAGCTAAACAAATGGGATTGTAACAGCGTTATTAAAAGTTAAATCATTCTTATTAAGTTTAATTAAACAAATATATATTTTATTATTGTTAGTTCTAATAATTATAATTGATGTTTAAACTCCTTTAATTTTACATTTCAATTGCTTTTATCTTTAATTTATTAATAAAAATTATATTTTTTTCTTTTTTTAATATCGAATAAAATCTATATAAATGGGGATTGGGGATTGGGGATTGGGGATTGGGGATTGGGGATTGGGCCCAATCCCCA
>ONYG01000072.1 GCA_900321995.1 uncultured Methanobrevibacter sp.
AACTGCGGCCAGCTTCTCCCATTGAGTTTGAGGAACTGGAAGTTGAGCTGGAATTGCCTCCATTATTGGACGAGCTGGTTCCAGTCCTCGAGTTGGAAGAGTAATACATCCTTCCTAAGTCACGATCCATATCACGATCATATGCAGGATAATAACGCTCGGTATAATAGTAGTTATTAGAACCTCGCATCATCATTTCTTCTTTGCGGCTTTCTTCAGAGCTTTTCATTTGATCGTAGATTTCGCAATAATAGACTGCTTCAGCTAAGTCTTTTATCATATCTACTACTTCTCCAAGCTCTTTAGCATCTACACATTTTAAATCGCCCATCTGTGCCTAAACTTGGGCGATTAACTAATCTTTTATTGTTTTTAATTGTTCTACCATTATGCCACCCTCTCAATAATAAGATTAGCGTTTTGAACGCTTACAGGTATAGTGCTTGTATTTTCTATACTTATTTGACTGCAACATCCAATAGGAACATCTACATAAATACTAGCACCAACATTATTATATTGATCAACCGCCGCAGGAGTTGAAATCATACTAGAGGTGACTACTGGTTCTCCGTTGATTGCTATGGCAAGACTCACGGGGCCTACTGTTTCATCAGTAGGCACCGCAATATTAGCACCAAATTCAACGAGGAATCTCGCACGACATTGTCCATTTGGCAATCCGCGCAAGCCAACCAATCCGCTGCCTTCTCTATGAATCATTGAGCAGTTACCTGGAACTGCAGTTTCATTAAAAAGAACAGCCTAATTTACAGCTACTACTTGAGCCGCATTAGCAGTTATTTCCATCTTTAAATTCTCTCCTTTCTATTAACCAGCAAATCCATTACATAAAGGACCGCCATACATTGCGTTATAACCATAGGTGCCAAAAACACCAGTATATGGATTAGCAACAATATAAGCCGGCTCTGCCGCAGGACGAAGAGCATTAATAAGATAGGCATTTTGCTCACTTTGAGAAATTTGACCTTTAAGAGCCTGATTCTCAGAAGTAAGGGCTGAGATACGATCTTGAACTAAGAAATCAAGAATTTGACGAGTATTATTATTTGCATTATCAATAATATCTCTTGCGCCAGTGGTAATAGCTGCTCTATCAGCGCATGCTTCAGTTGCAAGATTGTAATTTAAAGTTGCAAAATTAGAATCAATTCTATTATTAGTTTGGCAATTTGCTAATTGTTCTGCGGCAGTGTGAGAAGCTAATTCGCTAGAAAGCATATTAGTATTCTGTAAACCGCTAACTGTATTAGCATTAATAGCTTGAATAGTTTCAAAACCAGAATTACAAATCTAAGATTGAGTTCCAGAAAAACCATTCAAAAGACTTGTATTTAGATTATAAAAACCATTAGCTGTGCTAGAAGCTAAATCTCTAACTCCACTAGAAACATCGTGCATATCAAAATTATAACCGATGTCTGCGGTTACATTTCCTGCACCATTGTTTCCCCAGCCGCCAAAGCCATTGCCCCAGCCACCGAAACCGAATAAGAATAAAAGAATAATCCACCAACCATTATCTCCGCCGAATCCATTGTTGTTACCGCTTACTGCGGCGATGTCAGATAAGCTATAACCTTCACTTGTGTTAAACATTTAAATTGTCCTCCTTCATAATCCTAATTTCTGCTTAAACGCAGTGAATTCTTTGTCGAAGTCGAGGCCTCTTTGCGCACACAAATTTCGGGCGAATTGTTCTATCCCCTTTCCATCATTGTTTTGAGCCATTCTAAGCAAGTTCTGACCGACAGGCGTATTACCTGCTTGCTACTGGAGCATATTCATTATCATTTCTTGAGGGTTATTACCACTCCGCATCATTTGTATAAATTGCATTATAGAATTTGCCATTTAAAAAACCTCTCCTTCATTAAAACTTGAATTCTGGAACAGAAGTTTGTTGAGGTTGAGTTTGATCATGACTCTCCATTACAAGATTAGCTTGCGCCAATATCTGTTTTAACGCTGCAATTGCCTAATCAAATTCATCTCTTGTGACAAAAGCATTTGAATTTACTTCTGGATTTATGGGAATCTCTTTTAATTCATACATATTAAGAGCTGCTGTTCCATCTACATTACATTGTTTTGTGTAAATTCTCCCGTTGGCCAAATCGGGAAAAAATGAAACAGTCCCATCAAAATCAATTGCGGCTGCTCGAACTTCTTCTAACCCGGTCACTGGACGTCCTTTTAATCCTAATAAAGGAGATCGAGTGGAAGGAGCTGGAGTCTAATAATAATAGTTTTGTGTTGGTTGATATGGCATTTGCTAAACCTCCTTTTTACCAAAAATTCACGGAAATTTTTCCCTTTCCGCATTATTCTTTAATTTTTATTTTCTAATAATTTTTCTACTTTGTCCAAATTTTTCCGGGAATTTTTGGTAAAAGGCATCGAGAGGTTGCATTTTAAAAAAATTTTTGCTATAATAAAAATAGAGAATAAATGAAAGGTAAGGAGAAAAATAGTATGGATTTTGAATAAGTAACTTTTAATTAAAAAAAGAGAGGAGGGAAAAATATGGATTTTAAAACAATTTTACCTATTATTTTTGAAGTAGTTATTATACCACTTCTTGCAGCTTTAACTACCGTTGCTGTAAAATGGCTTAACGCTAAAGCAAATGAAATTAAAGCAAAAACAGATAACACAGTATTAAAAAAATATATTGATATGTTAAATGAAACAATTTCAACTACTGTAATAGCAGTCAATCAAACATATGTTGATTCTCTTAAAGAACAAGATATCTTTACTGAAGAAGCGCAATAGAAAGCTTTTAATAAAGTTCTTGAAACTGTAAAAAGTTCTTTAACTGAAGATGCTGTAATTTATCTGAATGAAGCAATTGGAGATCTTGATTCTTATATTAAAAATAAAATTGAAGAGCAAGTAAAAGTAAATAAATAATAAAAAAAAAGAGAGGAATTTATCCTCTCTTTTTTTTTATTAAGGTCAAATGTTGTTAAAAGAAAAGCTATTTCTTTCTATATTATATAGATAATTATGAAAAGAGAGGTGTGTAAATTTATGGATGAAATCTTACAGTGGATAGGAACCCATTGGGTAGAATGGGTTTTTTGCATAGTCGGTATTGTATTAACTTTTCTTGCTAAACATCATGTAAAAGTATAGAAAGAATTATTGGAAGAAAAGTGGAAAGATAAAGAAAAAAATATGTGTGGAAAAATTATTTGCACTTTTGAAAATAATTTAGACGAAGTTAGAAAAAAATCTTCTGAA
>ONYG01000002.1 GCA_900321995.1 uncultured Methanobrevibacter sp.
TATTATTCTATATATTGAGGTGCAAAATGAAATTTAAAAAACTTTTATTAATTTCATTAATATTATTGTTTGTTTTATCATTAGGATTTAGCTCTATTAGTGCTATTGACTCTGATAATTTAAACAGCACTGCTTTAGGGGATAGCAGCAATATTAATGATGATTATATTATAGATGATGATTCAAATGATTTAAATTTGAATGATAATAATAAAAATAATGATGCAGATTTAGATTTAATTTCTAATGAGAATGCATTAAATGATAATTCTAAATCTAAAAATCTCCTTAAGGATGATACAAATACAATATACGTATCACTTAACGGAAGTGATGAGAATGATGGTTTGACTAAGGATACCGCTGTAGCAAGCATTTCACATGCTGTTTCAATTGCAGGAGAAAGATACACAATTTACTTATCAAGCGGAACATACAACCAATCCTCATCAACCCAATTATCAAAGGCATTGACATTTGTAGGTGAAGATGGAACTGTCATAAGCAAGACAGGAACAAGCAATGTCTTCACATACACTTCAGACACTATAAAGACAGTTGGATTTAAGAACATAATCTTCTCATCAACCGTTCCAAATCCTTCAAACCCAATATTGAGCATGGCTGGAAGGGCTGACCTTTTAGCGGATAATTGTACCATTACCAATGCCATTGCAGGAAGAAACGGAATTATCCGATTGATGGGAAACAGTACAGGAAGAATCACAAATACCCGATTCGATGGATTAAGTGGCTCAACAAATGCAGGGGCATCTTATCTCTATGCACTTGGAGATTCAAGAATCAGGGTTGAAAACTCTAGCTTTTCAAATATTGATGAATCCATGTTAAGGGCCTGTGTCTATTTAAACAATCCAGGGGCTAATTTAACATTGGTCAACACTGTTTTCAATAATATAACTGGAAATATGTATGCAATTGTAGAGAATAAGAATGGATTCATAGAGATACAAAACTGCAGCTTTATAGATAATTCATTAAGTGGAAATGGGCCAAGAGGAATTGTATGGTCTTCTGAATATAAGGAAAACAAATCCTACACTTACATAAACTCTTCTCAATTCATCAATAACTCAATAGATAATGAAGCTCTTGCTAATGGTTCAATTATTCAATGCAAGTCTCCAACTACTGTAGAATACACTGCATTTTTAAATAATAATGCCAGTTTCATTATCAACAATGACAACGAAACTGAGATAATTGCTAATTACAACTGGTGGGGAACTAATCAAAACCCTAAAAACTGTACTATAGGTTCCCAGTCCATTTCTCTAGTTTCAAATGATGTTACTGTAGACAATTGGGCTATCATGACAGTGGAATTTGAGACTGCTGGATTATTGGCAAATGAAAACTATCTAATTATAGTCAATATCAATCAATATACTAATGAAAATGGAGATGTGGATGCACTTCAATATGGAATAAATGCTCTAATCCTATTGGATAGCCAAATAGGCCAATTTAACTCATCTAATATAATATATAATGAAAGCCAATTGAATCATGGAAAGGTTTATGCAGTCAATGGAACAGTTACATTAAACTATATGGCAAATGAGGAAGGAAGCGATGAGATTAAGTTCACTTCAGGATTTGAGGAAATAAGTTACCTTGTCGATATTGGCAAATCTCTTAACTATATAGATATTTATGTATCAAAATCTGGAAATGACTTAAATGACGGCTTAAGAAATGACACTCCTGTATTGACTATTAAAAGGGCTTTAGAAATGGCTAAAGTTGTAAATAGCAACATAAGGATTCATATTGATGAGGGAACATATGCTGAAAATGGCCTTGAGCTTAATGCCACTTACATTCTTTATGATGAAGGAAACGAGGTAAAGAGAACAGTTTACTCATTTATCGGATATGGAAATGTAGTCATTGATGGAAAAGGAGCTGACAAGTCCATATTCTCAATTAGAAACAATTCAGCTTCCTTTAAGAATATCAGATTTACCAATGTAGGCTCTGCACAAAGAGGAGGAGCAATAAATGTTAGGATAAAGGATGGGTATCTCTTTGAGGAAAATGCCAAAATAATATCTGACTTGACTATAAACAACTGTACTTTCGACAACATGAATGTATCAAGTGCTGGAGGGGCAATTTACTATGAATACGGTAGCGGAAGCATTACAATTAACAACACTAAATTTTACAATCTTTCAGCTTCAAGTAGTCGCGGTGGAGCAATTAACATTCAAGAGTCTCATGACCTTCTAAAGCTTAAGATTACAGGCTCCGAATTTAGGGATAATTTTGCAAACAATGCTGGAGCAATGTACTTAAGGGTTTCCAATGTTACAGTCAAGGACACTAAGTTTATAAACAACTCTGCAAGGTATTATCCTGGAGCTATGCTTTTCTATAATGCCACTGCAAATATAGAAAACTGTATAATTGCAAATAGCAGCTCTCTTAAAACATCTGCAGCAATCCAAATAGAAGAAGGTTCAGACGATGAGGGAAACCTCATAAGCATTAAGTCCTGTATTATAGAAAACAACACAGCAAGCAATGAGACAGCTCCTGCAATTTATGTCTATAAGGGTAACTTGAATGTTTCATACTCCTCCCTTGTAAATGACTTTTCCCTTGGAACACGCAGATATTTCTCAAACAGGACAGGATATCAGGAAGGTACTGCAATTGCAAACAACAACTGGTGGGGATTGAGCAATCCATTTGGCGAAAATGAAATTGGCTCTGATGAATACCTATATTCTTTAGGTGGAGTCATAAACGGATCCAACATTACAATTGACAGTTGGGTGATTTTATATACAGAATTAAACGACACAGGAGTTCTTAAGGTTGGAAATGTTGTTAATATCAGCTTTGACTTTAATCATCTAAACACCACATCCGGTGAAATAATCCCAATTGGCGGTGGAAAAATCCCAAGGGAATATGAGGTTCGCTTGAATGCAACTGGAGGCCATCCATACCCTAATTATATTAGAACAGTAAATGGAATGGGAAACGCTCGTTTCACAATTTCCGATACAGAAGGATTAGGTGATGACTTTTTACATGCATATCTTGACATAAAATCAGACAAGGATCTTGCTCAGTTTGTATTTGAGATAAACAACTATAAGGGAGTTATCTTTGTATCTGTTGATGGTAATGATGACAGGAACGGTTCTATGGATGCGCCAGTTAGAACTATTCAAAAGGCTATTCAACTTGCTCTTGATGAGGATTATGGATCTCATGAAATATTTATCCTTCCAGGAACCTATGAGGCATTTGGACATGAAGTGGATTACACTTATCTTACCATAACAGGCTCTGGAGTGGACCAAACAATTTTAGATGGTGTCGGATACACTGGAGGAATGTTCAGCATTTTCCAAGGGGAATTGACTGTCAAAAACCTTAGTGTTGTAAATGGAGTAAATACCGCTTCTTCAGGAGGCGCATTTACAAATATGGGTAACTTGACTTTAGACACAGTAAATGTAACTAATTGCCAAGTCAAGAACGTTAATGGTGGAGTGATCTATTCTGTAGGTAACTTAAACCTTATAAATTCAAGCTTTATTGAAAACAAGGCTTTATCTGGTGATTATGCAAGTGGTGGAGTGATATACTGTGATGGGTATTACACAAGCCTAAGCTATCCTCCAAGCATAAACATTACAGGCTGTGAATTCATTTCCAATTCTGCAGGCAGCAAAACCTTTGGTGGTGGAGTAATCTATATGCAATATGTTGATGGACTCAAATCAATTAAAGACAGCCAATTCATAAATAACAGGGCTTATGCAGGCGGAGCAATCCTTATGCAAAACTCTGAAGGAAACTTCACAATCGATAATGTCAGCTTCATTGGAAACAGGGCTACTGGAGGCTCAAGCTGCATTTATGGTGGTGGAGCGATTGCATTGGTAGGTGCAACTGACCATCGTGTAGGAAATGTCACCATTACAAACAGCCAATTCATAAATAACTCTGCTTCCAATACCCGTGGAGGAGGAGCTATTCTTGATAGGAATGTTGACTTGAACATCACTAACTCTGTAATCTATAATAATAAGGACTCAGACAAGAACACTCAAATATTTAAGGATACTACAGTCTACTTCCCTAGTGGCGGAAGAATAAGTGTAGAAGACAATTGGTGGGGAGTCAATAACTTAAGCGAATTGTCAATATCACCTGCTAATGTCACTATCAACAGATGGGTTGTAATGGACTTGAATGTTGAAGCGATAAGCGATTATGGGGAATACAGCGAACTTGACCCTAACTTGAACAATTATATCATAAATGTGAGCTTATCTAAATATAATGATGGCAGTCCAATAGATATGGGTGATGATAAGTATCCATTTGAAAGATTATATTCAATTGAGTCCAATAATGGCCAATTGAACCAATCTAGCGGATCATTAATGAATAACCTTGGAACTGCTATTTTGTCATCAAGCACAAAAGAAAACATTATTCTTGCTACCATTGATGGGCAATCCTTAGAGTTTAATACTGGAGAAGGATTGATTAGCACAGTATTGGATATAGACTTTAATGATTCAATCAGAGCAGACGATTCATTAAATGTATCTATTTCCCTTAAGGATATTGACAATAATCCTATTAATGGATCTGTTATTATAAATGTCTCTTCCAATGGAAGTGCTACTGGTGAAGACATAATAAAGACTATAAATGTGAATGATGGAACTGGATCTATACTAATATATGGACTTAAAGCAGGAAATTTAACTGTTTCAGCAATATTTAATGGATATTCTAAGTACCTTGCTTCAAATGACACTAAAGACCTTGAAGTAAAGGCTATTTCAAGTTCTATAGAAATAAAGGACTATGACTATGAGCATGGTGATGTGATTGTGATATCCATTGGAAAAGGTTATCTTGCTGGAACCTTAAGCTCTGATAAAGGACCTATTGCAGATAAGAATGTATCATTAATTGTCGATGATGATACTGTTTTAAGAGGTTTAACTGATGAAAATGGACTCTTTATAATTGACTTAAGTGATTTGAATGCAGGAAATTACTCTGATTTAGCTCTTTCATTTGATGGCGATGACATTTATGGTGCATCTACTCAATTAGTCAATATAAGAGTAAATGGAATCGGAACTAAACTAGAGGGCAAATTTGAAGATGGGTTATTGACAGTTATCTTAATTGATGAAAACGATAATCCAATAGCAAATAAAACAGTATCAGTGGTAATATCTGAAGATGTATTGAATGCCACTACAAATGAGTCTGGAGTAGCTGAATTCGATTTAACCAATCTTGAACCTGCAAAATATAATGTTAAACTAGTATTTGCAGGAGATGAGCAATATGGAGATGCTATGGATGAATTGAATTTCACTGTTGGCAAGTATGATACTTCACTTGTGGCCGCAGATACTGAAGGTGATGTTGGATCCATTAACTTGACTGCTGTATTGACAAGTGAAGGAAAAGCCCTTAATGGCAAAACAGTTCTTCTTGATATTGCTAATCAAACATTGGAGGCTATATCTGATGAAAATGGTATTGTCATATTTGATTTATCTTCTTTAGCTGGAGGAATTTACGACGCAAATCTGGTATTTGAAGAAGATGACACATATAAAAACAGTTCCTTTGGCCTAAAAGTCACAATCAATAAGTTAAATGCTGAAATAAGCAGCAAGTTTGAAGATGATAAGTTGAATGTCACTTTAAAACATGGTGA
>ONYG01000090.1 GCA_900321995.1 uncultured Methanobrevibacter sp.
ACTTATTAAAATTTATTAAAATTAATTAAAATTATTATATTTATTAATACTTATTAAAATTTATTAAAATTAATTAAAATTAGTTAAAATAAATTCAAATTTATTAAAAATATAATTAATTTGGTTTAGTTTTAATTTTTAAAAAAATAAAAATAAGTATTTTAAAATACTGTAAAATACTTAAAAATTATTTCATGTTTCCAAATATTCCTCTCATGATTCCCTTAGTCACTTCTCTTGTTGCAGTGTTAATGGCTTGGGTTGCTATTTTCTCAGCAGGGCTTTTTGTCTTTCTTGATTTTGAACTTTGACCAGCCATTCCTTCCATAGCAATTCCAATAACATCTTCTAAACCAAATCCTTTTTTAGGAGCTTCTTGGCTTGGAGCTTGTGTTTGGGTAGGTTGAGGAGTTTGTTGAGGTGCTTGACCTGCTTGAGGAGCTTGTTGCGGTGCACTTTGAGTTGCTTCCACTTGTGCTTGCTGTTGAGGAATCTCTCTTATCGGTGCCTCTTGTGGAATTTCAGTTTGGATATTTGGATTATTGTCAATCTTATTTAATAATATCTCATAAGCAGATTCTCTATCGACTGGATCTTTGTATTTGTCCTTTAGTGAAGAGATGCTCATCAATTCAGCCCTGTAAGAGTCTTCTATTGCGCCGATATAACTTTGAGGAGGTAATATATCTACCTTTTCAACAATGCCTGGAGCACCATTTTCTTCAAGGACAGAAACTAATGCTTCACCTGTTCCTAAATTGGAGATTACTTCTTTTGTATCGAATTCAGGATTTGGTCTGAATGTTTCTGCTGCAGTTTTTACAGCCTTTTGCTCTTTAGGAGTGTAAGCATGTAATGCATGTTGGACCCTGTTACCAAGTTGTGCAAGAATGGAATCTGGAATGTCTGAAGGGCTTTGGGAAATGAAATATAATCCAACACCTTTTGACCTTATCAATCTTACGATTTGCTCGATTTTCTTTTGGAATGCAGGAGCCATATCATCGAATAAAAGATGTGCTTCGTCAAAGAAGAATACGAATTTTGGCTTGTCCATATCTCCCACTTCAGGTAATGTTTCATATAATGTGGATAACATCCATAATAGGAAAGTTGAATAGAGTTCAGGTGCTGTAGATAATTTAACAGAGTCTAATATGTTTATTATTCCTTTTCCTTCATCGTCACAAACCATAAAGTCAGATAAATCAAGTGCAGGTTCACCAAAGAAGATATCTCCTCCTTGCTCTTCAAGGGAAAGAAGGGATCTAAGTAATGTTGTTGCTGACTTTTTAGCTATTGCACCATATTTAGATTCATAAAGTTCTGCATTATCGCTTACATGATTAATCATTGATTTTAAGTCTTTAATATCAATTAAGAGTAAGGATTCTTCATCTGCTACACGGAATACAATGTTCAATACTCCTTCTTGTGCTTCAGTTAAGTTTAGGATTTTTGAAAGTAGTTGGGGGCCCATTTCAGAGATTGTCACTCTGATAGGCAATCCTTTTTCTCCATATAAGTCCCAAAATTCAACTGGATATGACTTGAATGTGAATCCTTTTTCTGCAAGATTGTATTTCTCCATTCTTTCAGTTGTTTTTGAGCTTTCTTGACCTATTTTGGCAAGTCCTGAAACGTCTCCTTTCATGTCTGCCAAAAATACTGGAACTCCCATATCACTAAAAGCTTCAGCAAGAGTCTTTAATGTTATTGTTTTTCCAGTACCTGTTGCACCAGCAATTAATCCATGACGATTTGCTAAATTAGACAGCAAATAGATTTCCTTGTTTTCATTAGCTCCAACTAAGATATTGTTTTCTGCATACATGATAACACCACTATTTATATATTTTTTTTAATCTGTTTCCTATCAATTAGTAAACTTCTTATAATTTCCCATTATCCTAAAATAAAAGTAATTATAAAACTTATTATAATTTACTTTATTTTTAATAATATAAAAAATATATATTTATAAATTTATTTTAAGTTATTTTTTAAGTTATCTTTCAGGTTATTTTTTAGGTTATCTTTTAGGTTATTTTTTAGGTTATCTTTTAGGTTATCTTTTAGGTTATCTTTTAGGTTATTTTTTAAGTTATTTTTTAGGTTATCTTTTAGGTTATCTTTTAGGTTATTTTTTTAGTTATTTTTAAATAATTTTTTTTAAGTATTTTTTAAGTTATTTTTTTAGTTATTCTTAAGTTTTTATTTTTCGTTATCTAAAATTTCAAAATATTAGTCTGAAATAATAAATTATATAATATAATAAAAAAATATATTAAAATAGAATATTTTATTTCGGAATTTAATTATTGGAATTTTTATTATTCCCAGTTGTAAATATACTTCGATTTTATAAATGCTTAATAAAAAAATATTGAAAATTAAGATTTGATTATTACATGATTTTTATAGGTGATGATGACTATGTATGAAACTTTAACATTCACTGGCGGAATTCACAAAAGTGAAGAATTGAAGGAACTTATAGAAGATTTAGGTGGTTTTGTACTTCAATCTAACATTTTGCAAATGGAGCTTGTTTTAAATATGGCAGTTCCTATAGATGATGTTCATATTATAGAAGATAAGGCGAAGGAACTTTTAGGAGAGCTTTCCATAGCTCCTATGGCGGGTTCTGAGATAGCTATTGTCTCTCCAACCCTTGCAAGACATCACCTTCCTCATGCCGCTTGTGATATTTCAGAATATCTTAGACGTTATGGGGCAAAAGACAATATGGTTGGTTTAGCTCGTGGGCATGGAAAAGGAACTGCTGGAATAAGTCAAGAGGAAAAATACTTGATTGAAGAGCATGATATAGTTATTTTTGCTCTTGGAAGCTTTAAGAATTGTATTCTTGAAAAAGATTATCTATATAATGATATCGATATTCCTGTGATTGTTACAGGGGCTCCTGAAATCGATTTGGAAGAATTGCCTGGTGTTGATGCTTATGTTTCAGGTCTTGGAAGAATTCCTCGTAGACTTAAAAGAGGGGAAAACATTAGGGCTTTAAAGAATCTTGTTGAAACTGTAGAAGACCTTTTGGAAAAACGTAAAAAGGAATTGGCTCAAGATCCTCCAATTGCGCCTTCCATCTTAGTTAAAAAGGAAATTGAAAATCAAGTTCCTGCAATTAAGGAAGTCTTCTCTCCAACTCCAGTTACACTTCAGTTAAGTGGATTGAGGGTAAAATTAGATTATGATAAATATCATGAAGAAATTGAAAATGTTGTCATTGGAGAATATAAGTTAAAAGACATTGCAGATATTAAAAAATCTCATTTCTATGATTATATACTTGTAGAGCTTTTGACTGAAAGTTCTTTAGTGGATTAATTATTTTTTCAATTTTTAATCATTTAATCTTTTTTTAATTAAAATTATTCTTAATTTTCATTTTTAAATTTTTTTTATAAAATGTCTTTTTTAATAAACTATCATTTTTAATAAAAATTATTTTTATATAATTTTTTTTAATCTAATTTTAAATTTATTTAACTTTATTTTAAACAAAATATTAATATTAGTTTTAAAATAATAATCTATAGAATTAATATTTGATTAATTTTTTTTAATGAATTATAATTTTAAAACAGATTATTTTTTTAATTTATTAAATTTGAAAAATTTTAATTATTTTTATTTATTTTTAATTATTTGTATCGGATGTAAGAATTATGCAAGTTATAGCTGATCTTGGTGGAACTCCTGGGAAGGACTGTAGAGGTTATTGTAAGTTTTGCTACTTTAGAAAGGTAAAACCTTTAACTGAAGCTCTGGGATGTCAACATTGCCCTCCAAATAAAGTAGGATGCGAAAGGTGCCTTGAAGGAGTTCAGGAGGCTGGAAAGGAATTCCAACAGCCTTTCACTGTTTTAAGTGAAGTTCAAATGGCTTTGATGATGAACCCTGTTCGTGATGCTAATCTTAAGGTTAACATTAGTGGGGGAGGTGATGTCAGTTGCTATCCTCAACTAGAGGAGCTGATTGCTTCATTGTATCAATGGCAATTGCCTATTCACTTAGGATACACAAGCGGTAAGGGGATTGATAATGGTGATATAGCAAGTCAATTCCTAAGTCAAGGAGTAAATGAGGTTACCTACACCATATTTTCAGTAGATCCGGCTCTTAGAAAGGAGTGGATGTTAGACCCTAGCCCTGAAGAATCTTTAAAAGCCGCCCAATTATTTGCTGAGGGTGCAGATTTGCATGCAGCTGCCGTTATCATTCCCGGAGTTAATGATGGGCAAGTATTAGTTGATACCTGTGAAAAATTAGAAGAATGGGGAGCAAAGGCTCTTATGATGATGCGTTTTGCAAATTCTTATGATCAAGGACTCATTTTAGGAAATGAACCTGTTGTTGAAGGAATCACTCCTCATGAACCTCTTCAATTTGAGGAACTTGTAAAGGAAATCAATTCAGAATTTAATCTTCGTGTTACTGGAACTCCTTTAGGTGACCCTACCATCGGATCTCCTTTCATCATAGCTAAAGATAAATATGAGGAATTCTTAGGAATCTTGCCTGAAGTAACTGGTGAGGCAACCCTCTTGACATCTAAGCTCGCAGCGCCATTCCTTAAGAAGATCTTTGATAAGATTGCTCCAGATAATGTAAATGTGATTGGAACCAAAAAGGACATAGCTTGTCTTATGACAAAGCAAGACCTTGAAGTTCTTGATTTAGATGATATAAAGGACGCTGTAATCCTTCCAGGAAGAGCATTTATTCATAGAATGGATGCTGAAAGAATCTTATCTCAAGATGGTACCGAACGTCTTGTAGGTTATGGTCCTGATACTTTAAGTGTTGATGGTGAATTAAGCAGTGGCATGACTGAAGAGGAAGTAATTGAGCATGAATTAGGTGCTTTCATTGATTTGATACACGCAATCAACTTCTTTGGTATGCATAGAATTTAATTAAATTAATTAGTTGTTTAGAAAAATAAAATTGCTTTTTTATAATCATATATAATATTATATTTATAATTTAATTTTATTCTTTAATTCTATTCTTTAATTCTAATTTTTATATAATTTATTTTATAATTCTAATTTTTTTAGTTATTTTTCTAATTTTTATATAATTTATTTTATAATTCTAATTTTTTTAGTTATTTTTCTAATTTATTAAATTATTATTTTTTTATAATATTTTTATTTCTTTTATTTATTTTTTTATGCACATATTTTTTTCTTATTTTTTAACATATTTTTTTCTTATTTTCTATCTAATTTTTTATAATTTTATGGGAAGATTTTTTCATTTTTTGAAATAATATTATTCATGGCAATTATTATTACTTTTAATACCGAAAGTATTATTTATTATTATTCCTAGTCTTTCTAGTATTATTTTTAACTAATGCAATAGGATATTAGTAATTTAGTTAGAATAATATCAAATAGTTTGTATTATATGATTTATTCGTTTAATATTCAACAGAATTAATATTTAGGTGCTCCTAAAAGTATTACTTTTATAATTTTTTTATTTTTTGTATTTTATCTTTTTTTTAACTATATAGGATAAAAATTTCTATAATTATCTATCATTTAATTTTAAATATGAATTTATCATTTTTATCTATGTTTTGTGTTTTATATTTTATTTTAGCTATTTAGAAACTATTTCTAAAAGTATTACTTTTTTTCTTAAATATAATAAAAAATTTTGAATCGTTTCTTATTTATAAACTTTGCTATTTGATTCTTAAAAGAATGTTTATATTATATTTTAAATAAAATAATATTTGTATACCAAATAGCTGGCTATTGCAAAAACTTGCTTTATGGCTTACTCATTTAAAACTTAAAAATATAAAAGTTTTTTTTGAGTGGTATATTAACTCTATTTATTAAGGAGGGAAAAAATTGGCAAAGTTTGATGATAAAGTCGATTTATACGACGACAGAGGTTCATTAGTAGAATCTGATGTACCAATCGAAGCTCTAAGTCCGTTACGTAACCCTGCTATTAA
>ONYG01000041.1 GCA_900321995.1 uncultured Methanobrevibacter sp.
GAAAATCAAAATTCATCTAAAAGAAACAGAAGCAGAAACAACAATAAGAATAATCAAAGACTTAAAAAGGAAATAGATGAATTAAAATCAGAGATTGAAAGCCTTAAGGAAAGGCTTGAGATTAAGGATGAGGAAAAGCAAGTCATCGAATATGAACTCTCCCTAAAGGAAAAACAAGCAAGTGACCTATCAAATGACTTGGAGCTTAAAAAGGTGGAGATTGAAGAGCTTAATGAATCATCACTTAAAAAGGACGAAAAGATTAACAGGCTCAACAGCACAGTATTAAGATACAAGTTTGAAAATGAGAAGCTTGACCTTAAGATAAGCAATACAAGAAATTATGAAAAAAGCAGACTTAAGGAAATGGATGACCTTGAAGCTAAAATCCAGGAAAAAGTCTCAATCATAAATGACAAGCAAGACCAAATCAATTACCTAAGAGGCCTTATTGATGACTATAAGGAGCAAGTAAAAAGCAATACTGACAATCTTGAATTGCAGCTAAAGAAGATAACTAAAACCTATGACAGCTTGCTTGCACAAAAGGATTCAATCATAGAAAAACAAGAGCAAAGCATTAATGAGTTGATTGAATCTCAAAAGCAAATAGCTAAAGACAATAAGGCAAATGTTACAAGTCTTGAATTGCAAATAGGCAATTATAGAGAGTTATTGAAGAAATATGAAAAATAATTCATAAAAAAAGATAAGGCAGAAACAAACAAGCCCCTATAATACAAATACATTAAAAAAAAAAAAAGTTAAAAGATGGCTACAGGAACAATCAAGTCCATATAGCCTTCTTCATAATTTAATTCTAAATCATCAGGACTATAGATTGTACGTCCACATTCAGCACACTTATAGTATCCACCTGATTCATAAATCGCCTCTGAACCACAATATGGACAAGTTTCACCACCATCTGAATAGCTGCTGCTTGAGCCACTAGACTTATGACTGGAACTAGAACTAGAGCTGCTAGAGCTAGAACTAGTACTTTTGGATTCTTGGGCTTTTTTCTTTTCTTTTTCCAAGTCCTCAAAATATTTATTAATTCTATAGTGGAACATATCATATTCCGCTCCAGCTATCACCCCATTATGATTATTATCACTATTATTAAATATCTTATTAAGGTCATAACTGCTAATATTAGTGTATTCGATACTTAGTTCATCTAATCCTAAAGCTCCATCTCCATTAAGGTCTAAATTAGAATAATCATAAAAAGAAGATTTCTCTTCTACATATGGGTCCAAAGGGATTCCCAAAATTAAATTACTCACTAAAGACAAAATCATTAGGATAATGAATACTGCACAACAGGCTGTAATAACCTTTTTAAAAGTTCCCATACTGTTAAATTTATCTAAAAGGCCGCCTGAAGATGTAGTATTTGTACTTGAGCTAGAGTTAGAATTAGTATTTGAAGAATATTGAGAATTAGATTTTTGGAAAGTAGGTCCTGTATTACCTGTAGAGCCTGAAAAACTAGGATCATGCTTATGAGGACTTGTAAAAGGACCTGTTTGGATAGAACTAGAATCAGAATTAGAACTAGATCCACCATTATTATCAAAACTAGAGGAATCTAAACTTGCACCACAACTATGACAGAATTTAGAGTCCTTTAAATTATCCTCTCCACATTTAGGACATATCTTTTTATTAGACTCAGATTTAATAAATTCCTTAGAACCACAATTATGACAAAATTGAGCATTATCCGGATTTATTGCACTGCATTTGCTACACTTTTTCATAATAAGCCCCCTAACTAAGAAATTATAATGAAAATTTTAATAGATTAGTTATATGAAAACATCTAAGATAAATCATATTAATTAAATAAAAATATTAAATATCTATTGTGATTATAACTTCATCTCCATCCTTAAAATTATATTTATCCCTTAGCTTGTCCTTAGAGATAAATTCCAAATAGTTTTCATCATGACTTGTCTTGTCTGGAAATACGATTGCTCCAACAATGTCTTGGTTTATATGAGCCTTAATGTATCTGACTCCGCCAAATCCTTGATCTGGTTTTATGACATTTTTGCAACTGTCCTTCATAAGTCTTATGTCATCTAGCTTATCTTCTTCTACAATGAGATTTAAAGTTCCTGGAAATGGGATGAAACCGCATTTCTCATTGAATTGATTCTTGTAAAAGTCTTGACCTAAAAAGAAAGCTGCCTTTCCTAAACCTGTTGTAACAATACCTGTAATTTCCATTTTATCACTAAATGTAAAATTGATAAATAATAAATAAATAACGAATAAATAATTACTAAAAATTTATAAAAATTAAAAAAATATAATTTTCTTGAATAATTAAAAAAATTTTATTTTATTGATTAAATTTGAATAGCTAATCTAAAGTATACAATTTAACGAATGCATCCCTGTCTGAAGTCACAAAGTCTCTAATGGAAGTATTGTTTCTGTCTTCAAATACTATTTTTCCTTCCTTATCGCCATATTTGAATGTCATATTTCCATTGTTAATGTCTTCTTTAGTGAAGCTGCAAAGTACGCTATCATCATAGTTTATGTGGTATGACGCATTGTTCTTAAAGTAACCGACTGAAGATATTAATGACTCATTATCTAAAGTAAGGTTAAAGAATGTTGCATTTCTTGAAACTGGAGAGATGCTAAATTCAACATATCCTTCCAAATCATCTTCCAAATCATCGAAGTTAATGTTATGCTTAACAATTATTCCACCGAATACATCACATAATTTACTGTTTGGAACAACTTCACGAGGATAAAGTCCTAAGTCTTTTCTAGCATTCTTTGAAATTCTAAATGTATCTGATTCCCCGTCTCTTGTACCATTTACAAAATAGGACTTTTCATCAATGATCATCGTATCATTTTCAGACATTTCCATCGTACTCAATGCATCCTGAGGGATTCTGATAATGTCTGTCTCGTTTTCAATAGCGCTGTCTATTGTATAAGGCCCTCTAACAGAAATGGTATCATGATAACTATCAGAAGGGGAATATACAAAGTTTCTTGATGTTAGTTCAACGGAAACCCTTCCATCATCGAAATTAGCAGCTGCTAAGAAAGTGGAAAGCATTAGAATCAATATAAGCCCTGAAACAATCACTGGAAAATGCATTTTTATGAATGATTTTAATGCTGAACTTGTATTACTCTTTCTTAAGATAGGAATGGACCTTTTAATGATCTTTATTACATATGCTATAGTCAATGCTATACCGATAATAGCTACAATTACAGATACGAAAACAGGAATGAATGGCACAAAGAAGATCATGAATAAACCTAAAATTATAAGGGATAAACCCATAATGGCCATTCTGATATAGTTTCCAAGAGTGTCCATCATTGTGACACGGCCATAATCCACAGCCCTATCAATGATTGTACGAACTACCTCATTTGCCATCTTGTTTAAGTCAGAAAGAGGAGACATATCATGTGAAATATCTCCAATATCAACTTCCAATATGCTCATACCGTGAACATCAGCATCCAATACGATACCAACATCCACTCCATAATCCTTTTCAAATTTGATTTTGCTAAGTGCAGAGCGTTTACCTGCAAACTGACCGCTTAATGGCTGTTCGTATTTTAATTCTGGGAAGAAGAAACCTAAAAGAGGCTTTGCAGTAAGCTCAGTTACACGTCCGCTTTCCCTTGCAAACTTGGTTTTTGTAATGTCTGTCTTATCCTCTAGGATAGGCTTGATGATCTTATCTATCTTAGTAGGAGTAAAGTTAGATACGTCTGCATCAATGAAAGCTACAATATCCCCATGAGAATTCTTGAATCCAGTCTTAATAGCTGCTCCCTTACCTTGATTGGTTTCATGACTGATAACTGTAGCGCCTGCACTCTCTGCTTCCTCTACAGTTCTATCGCTAGAGCCGTCATTTACTACTATGACTTCGTCTACATATGATAGCTTGCGAGCAACTTTTACAACTTGAGCTACAGTTGCCTCTTCATTGAATGCAGGTATGACAACTGAAACAGAATGAGATTTAGTTGACTTTACTGAAGCAAGCAATAAGACAATTAGAACAACTAACCAAGACAATTTTTCACCTCTTCTCACAGTTTATTTGTATATATTAAAATTATTAATTAAATTAAATATTTTATAATATTATTATTATGTTTTTATGAATGTATATATTTTGTCATATAAACACACAATATTTTGTAATGCAAACATACAAAAACTGTATATTTTATAATGATTCATGAAAAATTAACCCATAAGAAAAAGAGTGAAAAACCGTAACAAAAATAGACAAAATTAATTAAAAAAAATAAGAGTGCTACAAAAACAGTGAAAAAAATTTTGGTCAAGGTTTTGAGGCCGAAGGCCTCAAAAGCTTGAGCTATAAACCAAAGAACAAGTATAATAAGAATACAATAACCATTAGCCAGATACCCCAACTTAATTCTTTGTATTTTCCGGTTACTAAGCTTCCGATTGCGTAAATAACGAATCCCCAAGCGATACCTAAGGAAATAGAATAAGTTAAGATCATCATAATAATAGTCATGAATACAGATGCAGCAACAACTAAGTTATCCCATTCAACATCTTTCAATTGCATAATCATTAAAATACCTACCATAACAAGAGCAGCAGCGGTTACAGTAGAGGTAAATAATGCAAGAACAGAAGGAGCGAATATGATAGATAAGATGAATAAGATACCAGTTACGATTGCAGCTAAACCAGTTCTACCACCAGCACCTACACCAGTAGCACTTTCTACATATGCAGTTAAGGTACTTGTACCGCAGATGGAACCGATTACACCACTTATAGCATCAACTAAAAATGCTTTTTCTACACCTTCAATATTACCTTCTTCATCGATGTATCCAGCTTGGTTAGCAATACCAAGTAAGGTACCGGTAGTATCGAAGAAAGTAACAAATACTAAAGAGAATAACATCATAAGCAAGTTAGGAATGTTTTTGAATAACTCTCCAAATCCAGTATAGAATGCTCCGAATAAGCTGAAGTCAAAATTAAATGATATGAATTGAGAAGGCATAGTAGGCATAATTGGGTTACCAGTACCATATCCTACTGCAGTAAAGATTAAACCTATAATTGCAGTGACGATTAAACCAATGAATACAGCTGCAGGCACTTTTTTGAAATATAAGACCAAGGTTATTATTACACCAATCAATGCAAGAAGTGCAGGAGCAGAAGTCATAGATCCTAAAGCAACAAAAGTGGAAGGATCTGCTACGATAATTCCAGCACCTTTTAAACCAATGAATGCCAAGAAGAAACCAATAGCTGCACCAATACCTAATTTCAAATCAAGAGGAATGATATTCAAGATAGCTTCCCTTAAACCGGAAATAGTGATTATTAAAAATATTATACTTGAGAGAACAACTGCACATAAAGCAGCTTCCCAACTGCAACCCATACCTAAGATGATAGTATAGGTGAATAAAGCATTTAACCCCATACCTGGTGCTAAACCTACAGGCCAGTTAGCAACTAAACCCATAATGATACAAGCAATACCAGATGCAAGAGCTGTAGCAAAGAATACTCCAGTTGCAGGCATTCCACCGTCAGCAAGCATAGTAGGGTTTACACCTAAAATGTATGCCATAGCGAGGAAAGTTGTAATACCTGCAATGATTTCAGTTTTTACATTTGTATTGTTTTCATCAAATTTAAAAAGTTTATTTAACATAAAACACCTCATAAATGCAAACTAATTAGTTTTATATTTATAAAACTTAATTGAGTTACACTTAATTATATTTATAGTAATATATGCTTATTAAACTTTTGATATTTTTGTAATACTTTTTTCTAATGATTTTTAAAAATTCTTGAATGAAAACCGAATAAAACTAATTTAATATGAATAAAAAAATAAAAAAACAGAACAAAAAAATAAAAAACAGTGCAAAAAGAATACAAAACAATAAAACAAGACAAAAAAACAAAAAATATTAAGTTTAAATATCTTGGAAAATAATATTAAAATAATTAAAAAAATTAAGTTTCACGAATAAATAAAAAGTATGAAATAAAAAAAATTATTAGAAAATATTAAAATAATTAAAAAAATTAAGTTTCACGAATAAATAAAAAGTATGAAATAAAAAAAATTATTAGATTCATAATTAAAAAATGATAAAAATAATAAAAATGAACTTTTAAGAATTAATAATTTCTTTTAACGGATGTAAAACTATGATGATTGCAGATACATTATCACAAGAGCTTAATATAAAAACTTCACAAGCAAAAAGCGTTATCAAACTTATAGATGATGGAAATACAATTCCATTTATTGCAAGATACAGAAAGGAACTTACAGGTTCCCTCGATGACGAAGTTCTTCGTAAATTCGATGAAAGACTAAAATATCTCAGAAATCTTGAAGACAAAAAAGAAACTGTTTTAAAAACTATAGAGGAAGAAGGAAAACTTACAGATGAACTGAAACAAGCAATACTTGAATGCAAAACACTTGTAGAGCTTGAAGACCTATACCGTCCATATAAGCCAAAGCGCAGAACCCGTGCAACAATAGCTAAAGAAAAGGGCCTTGAGGAATTGGCAAACACCATTTTAGCACAAGAAATCCAGGTCCCAATTGAGGAAATAGCTAAGAACTATATCACTCCTCCAGACTCTGACATTGACGATGAACTAAGAGTAAATGACACAAAAGAAGCTATTGAAGGTGCACAAGACATCATTGCAGAAATAATATCAGATAATGCAAGCTTCAGGTCTCTCATTCGTGAGCTCAGCTATGAGGATGGAGAGCTTATCTCTGAAGCTAAGGATAAGGACATTGAGTCTGTATATGACATGTACTATGACTACAATGAGGAAGTATCTAAAATAGCTAGCCATAGGGTTCTTGCAATCAATCGTGGAGAGAAGGAAAAGTTCCTGAAAATAAAAATAAGCGCTCCTGAAGAAGACATTATATCCTATCTTACACGTCATGTTCTAATCAATAAAGGTGGAAAGCCAACAAAGCCTATTTACAATAAGTATACTGAAGAGACCCTTAAGGAAGCTATTCAAGACTCTTATAAACGTCTCATTGCCCCTGCAATCGAAAGGGAACTTAGAAATCAGTTGTTTGAAAAGGCTGAAGACAAGTCAATCAAGGTATTCTCTAAAAACCTTGAACAGTTGCTTATGCAGGCACCTATCATAAATAAGGTCGTCCTTGGTTGGGACCCTGCATTCAGGACAGGATGTAAGCTTGCTGTAGTGGACGAATATGGAAAAGTCCTTGAAACTGGCCTTGTCTATCCTACAGAACCTCAAAACAAGATTGCTGAAACCCGATCTACAGTTCGCGACTTGATCTTTAAGTATGACATCAATCTAATTGCAATCGGAAACGGTACAGCCTCAAGGGAATCAGAGGCAATCGTTGCAGACATAATCAAGGATCTTGATGTTCAGTATGTAATAGTAAACGAGGCTGGAGCAAGCGTATACTCTGCAAGCGAACTTGCAAGTGAAGAGTTTCCAGACTATAATGTAGGGGAGAGAAGTGCAATCTCAATTGCAAGACGTCTACAGGACCCTCTTGCAGAGCTTGTAAAGATAGACCCTAAGTCAATAGGAGTTGGCCAATACCAACATGACATGAACCAGAAAAAGCTTGGAGAATCTCTTGACAATGTTGTGGAAAAATCAGTGAACGAGGTTGGAGTGGACTTGAATACAGCATCCGTTTCCCTTATGGAACATGTGTCTGGAATATCAAAATCTGTAGCAAAGAACATAGTTGCCTATAGGGAAGAAAATGGCAAGTTCTATACAAGAGACGAACTTTTAAAGGTTAAAAAACTAGGACCTAAGGCTTATGAGCAATGTGCAGGATTCATGAAGGTCAAGGGCCCAAATCCGCTAGACAATACAACTGTCCACCCAGAGTCATATGGAGCTACTATCGCATTCCTAAGCTCATTAGGATATTCACTTGAGGATTTGGAAAACAAAAAAATAAAAGAGGCTGACCTTGACTTAAGCGATAAGCAATTTGAAGATTTATCAAAAGAGTTAGGAATAGGTTTCATTACCCTAAAGGACATTGCAAAGGAGCTTAAGAAGCCTGGCCGTGACCCAAGGGATGAAATGCCTCAGCCCATCCTTAGAAAAGACGTTCTCACAATGGAAGACCTTGAAGAGGGTATGGTATTAAGCGGAACAGTTAGAAACATTGTTGATTTTGGAATATTTGTTGATATTGGTGTTCATCAAGATGGAATGGTCCATAAGTCTCAAATAACCGACAGCCAGTTTGTAAAGCACCCTATGGATTTTGTAAGCGTTGGCGACATTATAGAGGTAAAAGTCTTAAATGTAGATGTTTCTAGAGGAAGAATACAGTTATCCATGATTATTTAATTTAAAAAAAAGCAGAAGTTTTTAGAAAAAATAAACAAAGAAAATGGTAAAAAGTGCCATTTTCTAATTATTTTAAAATGCTATTACTTATCTTGGCCTTTATCCAAGAGATGTTTAGATTTTCTAAGAGGCTCTGTAACTTTCCAACTAGTGGAATTTAATATTTCCTTATTTTTAGCCCTTGATTTACTTAGATCTTCTTTTAATTTTTGATTTTTATTTTTCAATTTCTGATTCTTGTTTTGCAATTGACTGTTTTTCTTTTCCAAACTCTCGTTTTTCCTAATCAAGGCCTTGTTTTCTCTTGCCAATCTCTTCTTATCCTTAATCAAATCAGTGATCTGTGAATTTAATTCTTCCTTCAATTTGAAATATTTTTCATAAGAAAATTGAGTGATTATGAATGAATCGTCTCTGACTAAAAAGATATGTGAATCCTTAACAAAATAGGAAATGTTTTCAAATATAAGGGCATCCTTATTGAATCTAAGGTGATTTTTCAAGACAAGCTTATTGGAATCCTCTTCATAAACTAAATTGAATCTAATTCTAGACTCTTCTTCTTCATCAAGAGCTATTTTGAATTTGAAATGATACCTGTAATGCCAATCAATTCCCAATATTCTTTTGACTTGGGTCTTTTCAAAATCGTTTTCTCCACTGAATATCTCTCGAGAGCCATCCTCATATGTCCTAATGGCTTCGATATTTAAGGTATTATAATCACAGGAGCTTGTAAAACTACCATTAAGATATAAAAATCCATCTAAAATTGTTATATTGTCAAAATAGATAATGTGATTATTCAAATGATTAATAGTAAAGTCAGCAGTTTTTAAATAAATATCGCTTGTAGAACATGGTTCAGAATTATCTTCGTCAAAATCAGTATTAGAATCAATATCTAAATTAGACTCTTCGAGATTAGAATTCAAATTATCATCAGAACCATTAAATAATTCAATGTAAAAGTCCTTATGATTTTTTATGTACATTAAAAAAGACCTTACATAGACCTTTTTAATTATTACCTTATCAGTTATGACATTATCATCAATAAAGGATAAGACATCATAGAAATAGTTCCAAAACTCTTTAATTTCATCTTTACTCATGAAATCCGGGAAATCTGATATATTGTAATACCATTGAATGTCATATGCTATAATGTATTGAATAAAATCAGGAACAAAACCTTCCTTTTCAATGGAATAGTCAATAAGAACCTTAAAATAATCTCTCAATCTAGAAATAAAGAATTCCTTTTTGGACTTGGCATTGTCAACAGTTGAAGATTCATCCTGTCTTTTTCTATAGAAATATTTGGCTCTGTTTAGAAAGGCTATCTTTTTCTTCTCGAGAAGAATTTTGTTTACTATGATTGCATCTTCCCCTGTAACCAAATTTGTATTGAACCTATAATCCTTAAAGGCTTCACTTTTAATGAAAGAGGAATTTATGGCAAGCTGAGGGTATTTTGGACTTTTTTCCAAATCCACAATTCTTTCTGTTTTAAACTTATAATTCAATATATGATCTCCTTCCCTTGCATCAAAGAAGACCAATGGAATGCTTACAATGTCTATTTCACCTTCATGGTCTGAAAAAAAGTCATAAACTACACTTAAGGCATTAAGAGACAGCTTATCATCACTATCCAGAAATGTGATATATTCTGAATCCACATGCTCCAAGCCTAAATTACGGGCTGAACCCTGTCCACCGTTTTCCTTGCTTAAGGCAACTATATTGTTTGGAAACTTGTCCTTATACCTTTGGCAGATCTCATAGGAATTGTCCTTGCTTCCGTCATCTATTAAAATAAGTTTAACATTTTCTAAAAAGCCAATATCCTGATTTACAATAGACTCTATTGCCTCTTCAAGATATTCTTCAGTATTATAAATAGGCATTATAACAGAAAACTTAAAACCATAATCCATATTAACACAACTTCAATTAAACTTTTTTAATTAATTAAATGTTTAATAAATTAATTATTTAACATTTATAATTAAACACTATCATAATCCTTTATTATTTTTTAGACTTTCTAAACACTTTAGTCAATTTCCAACTGTTTGAATTTAGGATTTCATTATTTTTCTTTTTCAATTTAGAATTCTCTTTTTTTAATTTTGCATTTTCCTTTTTTAATTTAGAATTCTCTTTTTTTAATTTTGCATTTTCCTTTTTTAATTTTTCAATCTCTTTATCATTAGACTTCCCTTTAGGCATTATCTGATTCAAGTAATTCACTCTGGATTTTAAATAATCGTTTTGAGATGCCAATTCCTCTTTTAAGTTGAGAGAGTTTAATTCAACATCGAATCTATCTTGAATTATTTTATATAATGTATCCTTTGTAGATTGATAATCGTCAATGTAAGACTTATACTTTATATCAAGGCTATCCAAAACGCTATATTCTTCACAGATGGCCCAAATGTCATTACCACTTCCCAAATAATCGGAGTATTTGGAAGGAAGGAAAGGATTTACATCAAAGTATCCCTTGGTTAAGGTATCGTTTACAATCAATACATCCAGTTTAGTGGACAAATTTAGAAATTCAAGAAGGGAAACCTTCTCATTGAAGATAATGTCTTCATGAATATCTAAGCCTTTAATAATCTTTTTCAAGTTTTTGCCATCTTCATCATCGGATATGAACAAATGAAGCTTTATCTTATGCTTTAAATCATTGTCTAAAGATTCCATGCTATAGAACAAGGTTTCAAAATTTCTTTTAGCCAGATAAGTGCCAAAGTATCCCAAATTAATGCATTCATCATCCACATTATAGTCTGTTTCCTTAATATGATAATATTCGTCTCTTAAAGTTGGATGTATTCTTATTTCAGATTTTTCCAAAACAGTATCCCTTATGTCATATGGAAAGCCTTTGAGCATGACTTCCTGCTGGTTCTTATTTGTAAATATTATCTTGTCTGCAAATAGATAGGCCAAATATTCTGCAATGAAATAGACTGTTTCGCCTTTTTCTATTAGAGGAAAATCACAATTAAGCTCTTGGATTCTTGAATTGACCTTATTTAAAAAGTCTTCATTCTTATAGTGATATCTTTCGCTCTTTCCCCTTCTTTTGTTTTCAAGATTTACCATGATTGGATCTGAAAATTCAGCAATCCAGGTTGTATTTGGATGGTTTAACTTATATTCAAATGCTAAAAAATGATTTGTTGTTGGGAAACAGCGAGTCTTTATTGTTTTATATCCTTTGTTTAAAGATTCTATATGATTCATCCCATCTATTCTAAACTTATCAGAGGTTTCTGCAGTGTCTGAATATGGGTCAATGTCTATGATGATTCTATTGTCTATATAATCCTCTAAAACTTGATTAAACTCTTCATCCAAGGCTCCTTTAAACTGGCCTTGTACCAAGTCGATAGGTTTTTTATCATTTAGTATTCTTTTGGCAAATACAACTCCACTTGTACTTGTAACAGGTGGAAATTTGGCTGCTATTACCAAATCCTCTGCTTGCATATTCTCTTCTTTTTTATTCATGAAAACCTATCCGATATATTTTAAATTGTTAAATTAAGAAATTAAATTAATTTATTTTATAAAGAATTTGAATGAAGCCTTATAAGGAAAAGCCCAATCACTCCCCAATCCATTCATAAGGAAAAACTTAATCACTCCTCAATCCTCTCATAAGGGAAA
>ONYG01000097.1 GCA_900321995.1 uncultured Methanobrevibacter sp.
GATTCAGGTCTCCATGGAATTGTTGAGAAGGTGTTGATATCTGGTTTTGCAAGTAAATCACTATCATTGATTGAAGCTAATCCTGCAATTGATGAACCATCAAACAGTAATCCGTCATTTACTATATCTTCAATGTCATCAGCTTTTTTTAGAGGAACTGCCATACTTTTTGGCAATCCATGAATGTCTGATAGTTGCAATTTCAAAAATTTGATATCATTTTCTTCAACAGTCCTAATTATCTCATCTAATTTATCATCTTTTGCTGACATCTGTTCACATCCTTTTTTGAGATATTGTCCACTTCCTAAATGGAAATGGGAATCCATTTTTTGATAATGGATTTTAAAAATTTAGTCGGAAGGAAACTTCCTTCCTACTATATTATATCATTATTCATATATAAAGATTTTGATAAAATTGAATAAAAAATGAACAAAAAATGAACAAAAAATAAAAATTAATAAATAAAATAATAGATATCTTTTGTAGATATTCATATTATTTACTTAATAATAGTCAAAATATCAAATAGTTGGATAAAAAATCAATCCATAAAAAATAAGGAATATAAAAATCAATAGAAGAGATTTGCTCTTATAAATTCTTGTTAAAAAAATTTTAAAAAAAAAATTATAAAAAAATTAAAAACTGAATTAAAAAAAAATTAAAAGAAAAAAGATTTAATTGATTTTATCAGAAAAAACCATTGATGAAAACAATGATAAAAAAAATTAAAAAAAATAAAAAATGATTTTAAAAATGAAAAAATAGAAAATCATAGAAATTAATTATTGAAAAAAACCATATTAAGAAACAATTTACCTAAAGAAACTATTCTTAACCTTAGATTATTTTTCCGCCGATTCCCTTAACATATTCCTCAACATAATCCTTGTCTTCCTTATTGAAGGTTGTATAATTAAAGGAAAAGTCTCTCAAGGAGCTGCCTGCTTCTTCTATAGCACTGATTTCCACATCAATGATAGGATCAATATTTTCAAGCATCTTAATTAAATATTTCTCATTAGCGCTTGAAGGCAAGCGAACAGTTAAATGAAAATGCTCTAAGTGACGATTATTCTTCTTCCATTCAAAGACTTCCTTTTGGGAAAGTATGTCCGCATTGGAAATCTTCAATTCTATCTCTTCTTGGTTGTCGATTTCTAGGATTACAGATTTTGATGTGACTTTCTTAATAATGCCTACATATGTCTTTTCACTATAGGAGTCCTTCAAACCAGCTTCCTTGCCAATTAATTTAGTTAGGATATTAGCTTTTTGACTTAACATTCCTATTGCCCTATCTGAACGAATCAAGGCTTCTTCACGTTCATCCATATGATCTGCAGATTCTACAATGTTCTTTACAAAGTCTTCCTCAAATCCATCTTCAATCAATTTTGATAGGTATACACTTTCTTTTATCAGTGCATTTCGAGCATATGCAGTTTCCTTATTGTTTTTTTGAATGGAATAGTAAAGGTAAGGATTTTGATATACAACACGACTGACCATATCAAGCATTAATCTATAGACAGGACTTGAAAATGATCTGGACTTCTTAACGTTTATGTTAAGCTTTCTGATAGTTGAAGCCAATGTGATAAATGAAAAATGAGTCAATCCCTGAACTATGCTCATATACTTGTCATGCTCTTGAGGGGTTGTTATGATGATTTCACATTCTGATTCTGTCAAATAGTCCTTAATAATGCTTAACCATTTATCTGATTTGTTTTCTACAGGAGTCAAAACGATTATTTGCCTTTCTATTGTAGGAACCCTTGGCCCAAACATTGGATGACATGGCAATATCTCAACACCCTCTGGAGCGTATTTGCTTAATGCTTCTGCAGCATCTGTCTTTACGCTGCAAACATCCATCAATACAGAGCCAACAGGCGCATGAGGAGCCACTTCCTTTATTGTCTCTACCATATGATCTATAGGAACGCTAAATATGATAATGTCTGCCTCTTTTACTGACTCAATGTTGTTATCACTGTATTCAACATCCAATTCTTGAGCAATATTTAAGCCTGTTTCTTTGTTTCGGCTTGTGATGGTGATATTGAAGTCCTTATTCAAGTGTTCAGCCATCCACTTTCCTAAACCTCTTGTTCCTCCGATGATTGTCATATTATATCTAGAAACCATATTATCATGCTTAAAATTTGGATTGGTAAATAATAATTAATAATTTATTAAAAAATTATTAAGATTTAAAAAATTTCCAATTAAAACTATAGACTCAATTATATATAAAACTAATGATTTTATGAGCTTTTTAATCGATTACAGACCATAACATTAATTTATAGAACTAAACTAGATTAACATAAATAATAAAATTAGAAATTATTAAAAATAGAATTAAAAACCATTGATGAATTTAACTCCAAAGAAATAATTCTAGAAAAATTATATGAAATAAATCAAGTTTTTTAAAATTAATCAAGTTTTTCTAAAATTAATCAAGTCATTCCTTTTGTAAATTATAGAACTCTCTTAGATTTTCTTTATCAGCATCAGACAAATTATGCCATCTAATATTTTGTATAGCTCCCTCTAATGCCATTAATTTATTCAAACATGCAGTTTGATCTATTTCTTTAATTTTTAACCAAGATTCTTTACTGCCAAGATCAATTAGGTCACTATCATCCATTATTCCAACATCATTTAATTGCTTTTCCAATACTTTCCCTATATTTGGCAATTCAGATAGTCTGCCCATATTAATACCTCAAAATATTTTTTATGATAGTTTTCTTAAAAAACATAATCCTTGTTATTATTTCATAAATTCTTTCATAGTAGACAGTTATTTTTTCTAAAAAAAATCATTTCAATAAGTTTACAGCTTTCTTATTTTTAAAAAAAATATTTTATTAAATAGACAGTTTTTCTTTTTTTAAGATAAAACTTATTTTATTGATTTCTCTGCATTAATTAAAAGACTATAAATTTCTTTGATAAATCCATCATCGGAACTAATGTCTGGAATACGAATTTCCCTTTCTTCTATAGTTGGATTAGCATATACAAATTCAAATTTCTCATTTAATTCATCCATCTCTTCTGGAGATATGAAATCTGAAATTAAAATCCCATCACTTCCAAATCTTTCAACCATTTCAGACTTTAATTCCTGAAGGAAAGAGTCATGATTCTTTTTAATGAACTTTTTATCACCATATCCGAAAAACAAGGGATTATCCACAATCATCTCAGCAGTCAAAGGCATTTGAAGTTTATATATGACAAAAAAGAGCACATTAGATGAATAAAATGGAGCATCATTATTAAATAGGATAAATTTCCTAACTAAATCCTGCCTTTCGTATTTTAAAGCTGAAAAAAGCAATGCATTTGCAGAGTATTTCTGGAATGAACTGTTTTGATGAGTATTTCTAAGCTTTATAATGGTATCAAATGCTTCTTCAAACTTTTCTCCTCTAAAGAGGTATCTCTCTAATCCATAATAAAACAAAAAAACATATCCTATATGAAAACTGGAATTATAAATGTCCCTAAGGAAATCAAAATAAACTCCTCTCTGCTTTGAGCTTAAATCTCTATAATTTGGATAATAATCTGGAAATTCGACAATTGAATTATTTTCATTCTCTATGACTGGATAGTCCTTAAATATCATGCTTGGCTCATAATTACCGAATAGACCTTTAATATCTTCATAAGATTCCCAGTTTTTATATTCGCCATCAAAAAACCATAGCAAATCGAATACATCATCAGGTATGTCTCTATACATATTTACCATCCAGTTTTACTATCCAATTAGTAGATTAATTAAATTAAAAAAAGTGATAAAAATTTTGGTCCAGCTTTTGCTGGCCGAAGGCCAGTAAAAGGTGGAATAGGTGGCTACCACCCTTTAGGATAAATTCCAGTATCCATAAACACCTTGTTTGTATCCACTACCAAGCCAGAGTCTGCATTCATTATCTCTTGAGATGAACACATAGACATACCTGCAGCAACTAACTCGCCCTTTAAGGACTTTATAGCCACAAGATCTCCCTTCTTTATATCAGGAGACAATTTTGAAATTCCTCCTGCACCAAGCTTTGCCCCATGACAGATTGCCTCCACTGCAGAATCCTTAATGAATATCTGTGGAAGGTGAGAGCTTGCAATTTCCATTGGTTGAATCGCCTGTCTGATAAATGACTCATCGCCATCCTCAATATAGAAATGATAAGCATCAGTAAGGTCATGCAAATTAACAAGATTATCCTTTCTCTCATCAAATGGGCCAACTTTAGTTCTTCTAAGCTCAGCCATATGAGCGCCGCAGCCTAAAGCCTCTCCAATGTCATGACAATAGGTTCTTACATATGTTCCTGCCTCACACCCTATCCTAAATAGAACATCCTTGCCTTCAATTTCATAAATGGTAGAGTAATAAATATTTCTTACCCTTAATTCACGTTTGACGGCTGATTTAACTGGTGGTGTTTGGTATATCTTGCCAGTAAATTCATCGAATATCTCTTTTATTTCATCCTCTGGAATTTCTCTGTGCAATGTCATAAGACATACATATTCCTTGCCTGCAGGAAGGAGAAGTTGGCTCACTCTTGTTGCATTGTCTATGCCTATTGGAAGGACACCGGTAACCTTTGGGTCAAGTGTTCCCCCATGGCCTGTCTTATTGCATCCAAGTATTCTCTTAACCCAAGAGTCCACTTCGTGTGATGTAGGGCCTGATGGCTTGTCTAAGTTAATTATACCTTTAGCTATATGCTCGTCTATAGGCCTTTCATATGGATTGCATCCATATTCTGGGTTTGTTTCTGATTTTGATTTAATTAAGTATTCGTCCATGTTTAGTCTCCAATAGCTAAAATATAATTTAAATATAGTATAAAATAAGATTTTTATTATAAATAAATTTATTTAATAAAAATTAAAAATTATAAAAACAAGCAAAGCATAAAGATTAATAAATTGAATAAGTTTAAATTAATTGTTAAATAGTTATTTAATAAAAGTCTTTTTTTCATTTTTTTTAACAAATTTCTTGAAATTGATACAATTTATAGGAGAAATGTCGAATGAAGGAATATTTGATGGAGACAAAAAGCATTGATTATATGAACCCACATATTCAAGAAAAGGTACAAAAATTAAAAGAGCAATCCTGTGATGATGCAGATTATATTAAAAGAGCTTATATCTTTGTCAGAGATAAAATTCCACACTCATGGGATATACAAACAAATATAGTTTCAAGGACAGCTAGTGATGCATTAATAAATAAGACAGGGATATGCTGGACTAAATCATGTCTTCTTGCAGCACTTCTTAGAGCAAATGGGATTCCATCAGGAATCAGCTACCAACTCCTTACAATAGCTGAAGATGAAAGTTTAGGCCATATTGTTCATGCCTTGAATACTGTCTATATTGAAGATTCAAAAAAGTGGATTAGGCTTGATGCTCGTGGAAATGTCACAAATGTAGGTGATGATTTTAGTTTAGAAAAAGATTGCTTGGCTTTTTCACCTAGAAGAGAATTTGGAGAAATCGATTATAACGACAACAATCCTGATTTAGATGAAAGACTAGTTAATAAACTTGAAGAAACTGAGAATCTAATGGAAATGGAAATAGATTTTGAGTTTTAATTTATTGAGATATAAAAGTTAAGAGTTTACTCTTTGCTTAAATTAGTTCGTTAAATAGAAATTTTAATTCTAACTCTAATTCTGACATAAATAGCAATATAAATTCAAATTTAATGAAACTCAACTATCAACATTATTTGAAATAAATAGCAAACTAATGAAAAAACATATAGTCTATTGAAAAAAAGATAAATTAAAAGATAATATTTTTTAATGAAAAAAAGAAAAAGAAGAAAAAAAGTGAAAAAAATGAAAAAGATAAAAAAATAAGAAAAAAGAAGAAAAAAGCTTAAAAAAGATTAAGTGTGATAAGCCTCACAACTTTCTCTTTTTAAGGCATGCTTATGAACATGCATATGCTTAATTCCGTTTTCAGTTTGAATTTCATCAAGAATTTTAATATTCTCATGAGAATGTGTGTGCTCTCCATCATTATGGTAATGATAATGGCTGTGTTCCACATTTTCAGAGTCTATCTTCTTGATTGAGTCATCAAAGTGCCTGTCATATAAGAGTGCTGCATTCAATACAACCAAGCAAGATCCTGCATTGTGAACGATTGCACCAGTAACAGGGTTCAATAGCCCTAATACAGAGCATACAATAGCTACAGCATTTATTGTCATGGACATTATAATATTTGCCTTTATAGTAAACAATGTAGAATTTGATAGCTTCTTAAGGTAAGGTATCTTTCCAATGTCATCACCTAAAAGGGCAATGTCTGCTGCCTCAATAGCAACGTCACTACCTACAGAACCCATAGCAACACTGACATCTGCACTCTTAAGTGCAGGTGCATCATTTACTCCATCCCCTATCATACAGACCTTTTTGCCTTGTTTTTTGAATTTTTCAATCCATTCAAGCTTTTCCTCTGGAAGGAGATTACCATAAACATTGGAAATTCCCACTTGCTTTGCAAAATAATTTGCAGTTTCTGCATTATCACCAGTGAGAATGATAGACTCAACACCTATTTTATCCAAGTTTTGAATCATGCTTTTAGAATCTTCACGAACGACATCAGATAATCCAATCAATCCAACAACTTGGCCATTTAATGCAACGATTATTGAAGCTTTACCCTCATACCTTAACTGGTCCAAATTGCTTTCAATATCCATTTGAATATTGTTCTCATTAAGGAACTTTGCATTACCTGCCAAGACCTCACCATAGGAGTTTTGACACTTAACTCCTTTTCCAGGATACATCTTAAAGTCATTAGGCTCTTCAATATCAACTTGAGCTTCCTTTGCATTGCTTACAATAGCCTTTGCAAGAGGATGTTCACTTAGCTTTTCACATGATGCAGTCATTTTAAGCAAGCCCATTTCACTTATCTCATCAGATAATGGAATAATGTCTGAAACTTCCAAATTACCATAGGTCAATGTACCAGTCTTATCGAATACAAGTGTATTCAATCCTCCAAGAATCTCTAAAGCTTCTCCTGATTTAATCAATACACCATACTTAGTTGCCTGACCAATTGCTGCCATTATTGCAGTCGGTGTAGCAAGTATCAATGCACATGGACAGAATACAACCAAGACAGTTACTCCCCTTTCAATATTGCCTGTTACTAACCATGCTGCAATAGCTATTATCAATGCTACAGGAACAAGCCAAGTTGCCCATTTGTCTGCAATCCTTTGTGTTGGAGCCTGCTTTTCATCTGCTGCCTTAACCAAGTCGATTAACTTTTGAAGTGAAGAGTTTTCACCTAAGCTTGTAGCCTTAATGTCTATGGAACCATAAAGGTTCATTGTTCCACAGAACACTTCATCCCCTATTTCCTTATCAATCGGCAAGGACTCACCAGTCATGATTGACTGATCAAGAGATGAGGTTCCTTGTATTATTTCACCATCTACAGGAACGCTTTCACCAGGAAGTATTCTTAAAGTATCTCCTATTTGAATTTCATCAACTGCCACAATCTTCTCTGTGCCATTTACTATTTTTCTTCCGGTTTGTGGAGTTAAGTCAATGAGATTTCTTAATCCCTTTTTAGCTCTCTCCACTGTCCAATCCTCAAGGAGTGCACCTAATGCCATAATCCATGCAACTTCTCCTGCTGCAAATATCTCTCCAATGAGTAAGGAAGCAAACATTGCTATAGCAATAAGCAAAGCTGATGAAACCCATTTTTCACGAATTAATCTTGTAAGTGCTAAAAGTAACATCGGAATACCGCTTATGATCACTGTTCCCCATGCAGGATTTAAGTAAATTGGAGTGTCAATTGAGAAAATCATGAAAATTACTGCAACCAATAGAAATAGGCCTGAAATTATTGTCATCTTGAGGCCAAATAAAAAATCTGTTATTTCATCAATCACTTTAAACACCTTTAAGTATTACTTTTTTTTAATTTATTTATATACTCAGTATTACTAAAAAAAATTTTAATAAGAATCCCATAAATGAAAACTTAATAAAAAATTTTTTAGTAATTTGAAGAAAAAAGTTATTTATAAAAATAATTTCAAAAATGATAGCATTTATCTAAAAAGTATTACTTTTTTCAAGTTTATTTATATACTAAGTATTACTAATAATAGTTTAGTTAAACTAGTATATAAAAGTATTACTTTTTTTAAGATTTTTGAGGTAAAAGTATTACTTTTATTAAAAATAATAAAAATTCTAAAAAGAATTAAAATAAAATAATTAAAAAATAAAATGAGAATATTGAAAGAATAAATAAAATAAGAGTTAAAAAAGACTCTACAAAAAGTAAGATAAGAATATTAAAAGAATAAATAAAATAAGAATTAAAAAAGACCCTAAAAAAATAAAATGAGAATATTAAAAGAATAAATAAAATAAGAATTAAAAAAGACTTTAGAAAAATAAAAAAACTAAGATGGGAATTGAATAATAAATTACTTATTTTGAGACTACAGTAACATTTCCTTCATAGACACATCCATGATACCTTTCATCACCAGCAAAAGTAAAATTGCCATAATAATTTTCATCAGGATTATCTGAGAGATATTCTGCGTTATTTATTGTAAATTGACCAGTATCATCCGTTTGAGTGTCTACAATAGTTCCCATTTGATATCCAGGCTTATGATAGACTATTGTCCTGTTAGGAACTGGCTGACCATAAGCATCCATCAATAGGCCTGAAAAGCTTCCGCCTTCTGCAACTTCACTTCCATTAACAATCATATATGTAGGAGTGTCATGAGTATATTGCATCCAAAATACTCCAAGGCAAATAGCAATTACAATCAATGCTAATAAAAGATAATAACTTTGTTTTTCCATTAAACCACACCAATAAGTGAAATTAGGAAAAAATAATAAATATTAATTAGAATTATTATTATAATCCTAAATCATCAATAGCATTTTGAACATGCTTTATGTAAATGTTTCTAATCTCTTTGGTTTGTGCCAAACCTTCTACAAGACAATCAACATCATAGCCTTCAGAAGCAAACATGGATTTCCATGAATCCTCTTCATCACCAGCCATATCATTTTGAGCATGATCTCCTGCTACGACCATTAAAGGTCTTAAAAAGACTTTCTTATAGTCCTTTTCCTTTATCATAGCTAAAACATCATCATAGTCTGGCTTAGCTTCTACAGTACCTATGTAATAATTATCGAATCCCTTTTCATTCAGCAAGGACTGTAATTTAGGATAAACAATATTAGACTCTGCAGGACTTCCATGACCCATGAAAACAACTGCAGTCTTATCATCACAGTCATTATTGGTTATATTTGCAACCAAGTCTTCAAAGTCTTCATCTTCAATCAATAAAGGATTTGCGATAATGAGATTTTCAAACTTGTCCTTAAAGTTTTCAACTTCATCCTTAATCTTAAAGTGGTATTCAGTACCATCCATAACGTGAGTAGGTTGGATAATAACTGTCTTAACGCCATCATTTACAGCCCTTTCTAAAGCCTCTTTTACATTATTGATATGCAAGTCATCACGTTTCTTTAAGATATTAATTACCATTTGACTTGTGAAAGCTCTTCTTACCTCATAATCTGGAAAGCTTTCTCTAATATCCTCTTCAATTGCTCCAATAGTTAGAGACCTGTTATTATTATATGAAGTTCCAAAACTTACTACTAAAATAATCTTTTCAACCATTTTATCATTCCTAAAATACAATTAAAAACATAAAATTTTTCATTAAAATTTTTATTAATACAATATTTTATCAAGTAAAATATAATTTTTTTAAAGAAAAATTTAATAAATTAATTATATTATATTAAAAGAACTATTTAAAACTATTTAATAAAATAATATTTGAATAAAAATAAAGAATATAAAAATAAAAAAACTAAAAGAAAAAAACTAAGATAAATAAAAAGAAATTAAATAAAAAAACTAAAAAAATAAAAGAAATTAAATAAAAAAAGAATCAGGAAATTAAAAATTAAAATAATAAAAATTAATCCCTCAACATATAAATTAATGCATTGGAAATAGCTGCAGCTACATTACTGCCTCCTTTACGTCCGCGAGCAACAATATAAGGAACATCACATTCCATAATAAGTTCCTTTGATTGAACCACATTAACAAAACCTACAGGAACTCCAATAACAAGTTCTGGTTTAATCTTTTCCTCTTGAATAAGTTCATATAATCTTATTAATGCAGTTGGAGCATTTCCTATAGCAAAAATCAATGGCTTATCCAATTGGGCTGCCTTATCCATAGATGCCCTAGCACGTGTAGAATGATTCTTTTTAGCCATTTCCCTAATATCATCATCACTCATAAAGCAGTAAACCTCACCGCCGTGCTTTTTAAGCTCTGCCTTATTGATTCCAGACTTAGCCATTTGAGTGTCTGTAACTATGGATGCTCCATTTTTAATAGCTTCCAATGCCTTATCAACAACATCCTCTGAAAAGCATAAGTTATCAACATAATCAAAATCAGCTGCAGTATGGACTGCCCTTTTAATGATAGGTGCCAATTTTGGATCAATTTCATGAGGTAATTCAGATTCTATAATTTCAAAGCTTCTTTTTTCAATATCTGCAGGTTCAACCTGCTCTAATTCGATTTTCATAATAATCCTCTCTCTAGAGTAAAATTAATTAAAAATTATTAAAGATTAAATTTATTCAACATTCCACTTTTCAGCATTCTTAACAAAAGATTTAGCAAAATCTGGGTTTGCAGGAAGATAAATATGAGGAAAACCTGCATATAAACTATCTGAGGCATGACAACAAAGATACTCCAAACCATTTGAAGCCTTTTTAGCCATAAAGTCCTCTCCACAATTCTCACTATCATAATAATGGAATTCATGAACCCTTATGCTTTCTCCTTCTTTTGATAATAAGTTATCTTTTAAGGCTTTTATCTCAATATAGCCAAATCTTTGTAACTTATCTGTCTTTATGCAGTCTCCTTGAATAAGACCAACCATAGGAATGCCTTCAATAGAGTCATGCAAATACATGAATCCTCCACATTCAGCAATTGTAGGGATTCCTTTAGTGACCATCTCTTTTATTTCCTTACATAAACTTTTATTTCTTGACAATTCTTCAGGATATAATTCAGGATAACCTCCACATAAGTATAAACCAGAAATATTATCTGGAAGTTTCTCATCTTTTAAAGGACTGAAATAGACTATTTCACAGCCTAAATCCTCCAATATCTCTATATTTTCTTCATAAATAAAACAAAAAGCATTATCCTTTGCTACTGCAATGCGAGGTTTAGATTCATGGCATTCATTATCCAAATCATCATTCTGCTTAAGGCTTGAACCGATGAAATCAGATTTTGATTCAAGGACAGGAGCAGTTTTAGATAATTCATATAATCCATCTAAATCAATATGCTTCTCTGCCAATTCTCTAAGGCCGTTAATCTTTTCCCTAATGTCTTCGATTTCATCTGCAGTGATAAGGCCTAAGTTTCTGCTTTCAACAGAATATTCTTCCTTTCTAGGCAAGAAACCATAGGATTTAACTCCAATAGTTTCAAGAATTCCACTTAATAAAGGATACAATCCTTCAGATATTCCATTAAAAATAACGCCCTCAATCATGCTGTCTTCTTTAAAGTCCTTAAATCCTTTTATAATGGCTGCGGCAGAATTGCTCATTCCTTTAGCATCAAGAATAAGGACTACAGGAGACTTGATTGATTTAGCCACATGCCATGCACTTGCATCCCCTTCAACTCCTATTCCATCATAAAAGCCCATAGCTCCTTCAATTATGCTCAAATCACTTCCACGATTTCTAATAAACTGCTCACAAAGCATTTCCTCACTGCAAAAATAAGGATCAAGATTATGAGTTTTCACATTAAAAACCTTTCTGTGAAACATAGGGTCTATATAATCAGGACCTGATTTAAATGAAGCAATATCCAATCCTCTCTTTTGGAATGCTGCAAGCAAAGCCATAGTTATTGTTGTCTTACCACAGTTACTGCTTGTACCTGAAATCAATAATCTATTCACGTTTATCACCACAAACAAAACTACACATTTAAACCACAACCACAAAACTACTCATCCAAACCACTACCACAAAGAAAACTACTCATCCAAACCACTACCGCTAATTATAAAAATAGGATTTTGAGCAATGAGCATATGCAAATCTGCAATTGCCTTTCCTTTTGAAACTGCCACTTGAACAATGTCTCCATTAATTCCCACATTCTTAAGGGCATCCAAGCCAGCCATTGCATTTTCAAGGGTTACAGCAGTTATTACAAATCTCATTTTAGGGTTAATTCCATATAAATAGCTTACAATCTCATCCATATTTCCAGAGCTTCCACCAATGAAAGCAACATCAGGACTTGGAATGTCCTTTAAGCATTCAGGAGCTAATCCACAGATTCCCTCAACATTATCTATATGGAACTTCTTACAATTTTTATCTAATAATTCTATAGCATCTTCATTCTTATCAAAAGCATAGACCTTTCCATCATATAGAGATAATGCCATTTCTATTGTTACTGAACCAGTTCCACAACCAATATCATAAGCAATCTCATTTGGTTTCAATGACAATTTAGATATGCTAACAGCACGAACCTCTGATTTGGTCATTGGAACCTTTCCTCTAATGAACTCATCATCTGGAATTCCACATCGTATTCTAGAGTCATAATCTGGATTTTCTATTATTAAAACTGTCAATGAACTGTATTCATCATTATTTAACTCATTAATCTTAGAACATTGGATTAACTCATCTTCAGAGCCTAAATTTTCGCCTATCCAAACATTCAAGTCTCCAAATCCATAATCAACTAATTTATCTGCCAATTCTGGAATGTTATTGCCAGTCAATGCAAATGTGTATCTGTTTCTTCTTACAGAGGAGACTATGTTAGTATCGACCCCATGACAACTAATGAGATTTGCATCCTTCCAAGGAAGCTTGCATTTTGAAAAGAAGTATGATACAGAGGATATTCCTGCAATCAAGTTTGGATTATAATCAATTAAGGTATCTACAAGCTTTTCAGCCCCACTATAAAATCCAACATCACCAGACATTAGAATAGCTATATTTTTTGCATCCGTTTCATTAACAATAGCCAATACATCATTTGATAAATAAGCATTATAAGAATCCTTGTTTAGATAGGAAAACTCATCGACTAATCTTTTGGCACCGATTAAAATATCCGCTTCCTCAATTAGTTTTAGAGCCTCTTGAGTAAGAGTTTTCTTAGACATTCCAATGCCAATTATATTAATTTCCTTCATAAAATCTGCCTCAAAATAATTTTTGCACCACATTCTATAGAGATTATAAACATTTATCTTTTAAAGTGTTTTTAGCCTCTTCCACACTTATTCCATCTTCCTTTTCTCTAGACAAGACAACAACTTCCATGCCACACTCCTTAGCAGCATCAGTCTTTTCCTTAAATCCACCTACATTACCTGATTCCTTAGTTACAAGTATATTTGCATTGATTTCCTTGAATTGGGCGATGTTAAATTCCTTTGAGAAAGGCCCTTGCATTCCGCAAAGATTCTTCATAGGATAACCTAGATCAAGACAAAGTTCCATACCCTCTGGAGATGGCAACATGCGCAAATAAACTCTTTCTTGGAAATTTTCTACTTCAGTTAACGCTTTAGCTTCTTTTGCACCCATAGATGAGAATATTAGGCCTTCTGTTTGATTAAGATAATCCAATAAGTCTCCCATTTTTGAGAATTCCTTAGCGCCTTCTATTTCAACTGATTCCCTTAATACTCTTATATATTCAATGGATTCATCATTGCAGACATCTCTTATGTTCCTGCTCACTTCTGTTGCATAAGGATGTGTTGCATCCAAAACAATTTCAGTTTTTTCATCCTGGAATAATTGGCGCATATCATCCTGATTTAATCTTTTAGACTGGACAATAACCGGCTCATCATATTCCAAAACCTTTTCCCCATAATCTGTAGCCACACAAACAATAGATGGAATCTTATTTTGAGAAAGGAATTCAGTCAGAATACGCCCTTCGGTAGTTCCTCCAAATAAAACAATCTTGTGCATTTCAACACCTCAAATGAGATTTTAATTAAATTATAAAAATTATTCTTAATAAATAATCTTTTTACACTTTTAGCATTATACTTATAGTTTATACACCTTTATATCCTCTAGGTGTAACCATCTTATTATTAATTACTTTTGTATCTGCATTTCCAATAAATACTGTAGTGAACATATCTACTTCAGTACTTTTAAGTTCATTAAGACTTAAGATATGATATTCTTCACCATCTCTTCCAATATTTCTAACATATCCGCAGACAGTATCATTATTTTTATGCTCCAATAAGATTTCACATGCCTTCTTCAAATAATCTTTTCTTTTTCTGCTTGAAGGATTATATAAGCAAATGCAAAAGTCTCCTTCTCCAGCCAATGCCAATCGTTTTTCAATTAACTCCCAAGGAGTCAAAAGGTCTGATAAACTGATTACACAAAAATCATGACCAATAGGAGCTCCTAAAACAGATGACCCACTTAAAACAGCACTAATTCCTGGAAGAATATCGATTTCAACTTCAGGATAATCAACAGACAACTCATAGACAAGTCCTGCCATACCATAGACTCCAGCATCTCCACTGCAAACTACAGAAACAGAATTTCCTTCATTTGCCTTTTCCAATGCCATTTTACAGCGATCCACTTCCTTTGTCATTCCAGTATACAAATACTTCTTATCAGGCAAATACTCTTCAACCAGCTCCACATATTTCTTATAGCCTATGATCAAGTCAGATTCCTCAAGAGTTTCCTTAGCGGAAATGCTAAGAAATGACTCATCTCCAGGCCCAATTCCTACAACAGATACCTTTTTCATTTTATTCCTCCCAAGAGAGATCAATATCACAAATAGCCAATGCAACAGTTACTCCATCATTGGCATCTTTTCGTCTTATTAATTTTCCTTCACTTTCCATTACAGCAGAACGTTCACAAACATTATCAACTTCAACTACACTTTTTACAAAGTCGGATTTAGTAAATTCACCGACTAAACTATTTAACTCTTCTGCACTATATGTATTGAAAGGCAAATCATATTTTTCTGCAAATTCAATTATTCCTTTTTCATTTGCCTTTTTATCAATGCTTGCAATACTATTTAAAGATAAAATATTAATATTTTCTTTTTCTAAAATCTTTAAAATAGAATTTTCTATAATTTCAAATTCCTTATCCTTTCGACAGCCTATACCTACTGTAATAATCTGCGGAACTAAAAATAAAGAATTTTTATAAATATCATCATTTTCTTTAAAATGCTTATGGCTTATTATAACATCAAAATAATCATCTGAACCATTACTTAAACCATTATCAGAATCATTACTCAAATCATTAATTAAACCATTATCAGAAACATTAAGTATGATATTTTGAGGCAAATCTCCTTTAATTGGATAATCTGATTTAACATAGACTGATTCACCCCTTAACAGCTTAGATGAAACTAACTTAATGCATTCAGGATTCAATATCCTTAAACCTTGACCCTTTGCCCATGTATCAATAGCAAATACATCATTAATGTCAGTGGCAGTTGTAACAACAGGAATAGCATTCAATATATCTGCAATTTGAATAGCCAATTCGTTGGCTCCTCCAATATGTCCTGATAGAACAGGAATTGAAAACTGTCCAAGCTCATCCACAACAACAACTGCAGGATCATTCACTTTAGATTGAACATATGGGGAGATTGCTCTAATGGCTATGCCAATTGCACCTACAAAAACAAGAGCATCACTTGTAGAAAAATGCTCCTCTGTCCATTGGGACAATCCTCCTTTAGCACATCGACTAAATTCAACTCCTTCAAGAGATTCTTTTAGCTTAGCTGCTATTTCCATGCCATTGTCTGTAAATGCAATAATTGATATTTTCATTTTTATCCTCAGGGTCAATTAAAAATCATTATTTTTTAGCTTGTCTAAATTCAGTGGAGAAGTCATCTGCATAAAGACGGGAAAGAGAGTATTCACTGTCTAAAACATCTCCAACAATTATTAAAGCGGTTTTTGTAATGTTATTTTCTTTAGCAGTTTCATATAATGTTCCTACAGTACAATGCATAACCTTTTCATCAGGCCAAGTTGCCTTGTATACAATAGCTGCAGGAGTGTCTTCATCATATCTTCCCTTAACAAGCTCTTTTGAAAGCTCCTTAAGAAGTCCTGTGCTTAAGAAGATAACCATTGTTGCACCATGCTCTGCAAATGAAGCAATGCTTTCCTTATCAGGCACTGGAGTTCTTCCGCTCATACGAGTGATAATAACACTCTGGCTTACATCGGGCAAGGTATATTCTGCCTTTAATGCAGCTGCAGCACCACAGAAACTTGAAACTCCCGGACATACATCATATTCGATTCCTTCATCATCAAGACAGTCCATCTGTTCACGGATTGCTCCATATATACTTGAATCACCGGTATGCAAACGTACAGTCATCTTATTTTCCTTTTCCGCTTCAATCATCTTTTCAATGACTTCATCTAAAGTCATTTCTGCACTGTTATAGACTTTACAAGAGTCTTTCTTATAGTTTAACAAATCAGGATTTACTAGGGAACCTGCATAAATAATCACATCAGCCTCTTTTAGGAGATTTGCTCCTCTTATTGTAATTAAGTCTACAGCTCCACTTCCTGCTCCAACAAAATGAATCATAATTAATTCTCCCATAAACTTTTAAGTTGATAAGCATTATCACTTTCAAATAGGACACCTTCATAATTTCCAGAATTAGCAAAGCAAATGAAGCCAACTTCAATCTCGGAAGGTATCCTTCTTTTAATATTATGTTCTATTCTATCCTTTAAAATATTCATAGTATTTTCCAACAAGTCCCTTTCCCACAATATGTCTAATACAGCATTGGTAGTTACACATTTTTGAATATCTCTTAATGTGTCAAGATCTGCTCCAGACTCTACAGCACAGGACAGCAAAGTTTCTATCCTACCATCACCATTATGAGAATGAGTATTGAACATAGCAATACCTAACTTCACCAGTTTTCCTATGTGTCCAATCAAAAGTATCTTCTTGAAGCCCTGCTCTACAGAGCTGTCCAATGCAACATCAATGAAGTTGCTGCACATGATTCCAGGCTTTGTAGAAAGATGCAAGTCTTCCTCTGCAAATTTCTTTCCAAAATTTCCAAGGAAAATTAGTATTTTACTATTGTTTTCTGCAGCAATCACACTTATTTCAACCTTTATTGAATCTGCAAGTGCCTTAGCACTCATAGGCTCAACAATTCCTGTTGTGCCTAATATGGAGATTCCACCTACAATTCCAAGCTCTGGATTGAATGTTTTCTTTGCTATTTCCTCACCATTAGGAACTGAAATCAAGACATGGAAACCTCCGCCATAATCAAATTCTTTAGAAACTTCAATCAAGGAGTCCTTAATCATTTTTCTTGGAACTGAATTGATTGCAGATTGGCCTACAGGCTGGTCAAGGCCAGGCTTAGTTACCTTTCCTACGCCCTTTCCACCTTCAATAACTATATCTGAATCTGTTAATGTAACAGTAGCAGATACTAATATCCCATTTGTAATGTCTGGATCATCACCACTATCCTTTTGAATAGAGCAACTTGCAGAATTTTCCCTTAATTGAGGGTTTAGAACATCTATATTAAGGTTTGTTTGATTAGGAGTTTGGATAAATACTGAATCCACCATTTCTTTTTTAAATAACATGATAGTAGCAGCCTTAGATGCTGCAGCAGCACATGTTCCTGTTGTATATCCACAACGAAGTAGTTTCTGATTTACCAATCTTTTATCTTCCATTTGCAAACCCCAAAAAATGAATTTTAAGCATAAAATATTAAACATAATATAATTTCATTTATTAATCATATAAACTTTTTAAAATCATAAGAAATAATAAACAAGATTCTAATTTAATCAATAAAAAGGATTATTTTACAACCACTATAGTGAAATAACCCATATTCTCATCAAATTCATCTAATCCTTTATAGACTTTCTCATTTTCCAATCCACAGTTTTCCACTGCATAGACATTGTCTTCAAGATTCAATTCCTTGACTGCTTCAATCAATTTAGGCATAGACCTTCCAATTTTCATCAAAACCTTAGATCCAGGCATCTTTAAAGCATCCTTAATATCAATGCCGCTTGCAGGAATGATATGCAATGGCTCATTCATAGTTGTCAATCCTATCTTTAAAAGAGATGCTGATGCACAGAAGCTTGTAACTCCTGGAATCAAGTCTACATCATAACCTTTCTCAAGAAGTATGTCCATTACATAAGCGAAAGTTGAATAGATAGTTATATCACCTAAATTCAACATAGCAACATCTTCACCCTTATCTAAAACATCAATAATGAATTGTGCAGCCTCCTTATGGCTCTTAGCCAAAATCTCCTTATCCTTAGTCATAGGAAATTCAAGCAAGAGTATTTCCTTTTGGGACAAATCTTGAGCTTTAGATACAATAGACAGGGCTAATGATTCACCAGTTCCTGTATGAGGTGTTGCAATATATTTGCAGTTGGATATTGTAGTCATTGCCTTTACAGTGATTAGCTCAGGGTCTCCTGGACCAATACTTACTCCATATAAAGTTCCTTTTTCCATGTTAAAACCTTTTTGTCTTTGATATGATAATAATAATATTAAATCAAATTTAGAATTTATTAGTACATAACTATTTAAGTTAAACTAAATTTTTTTTAAGTATGTTTAAAAATTTATTGATACATAAGTATTTTTGTTAAACTTAATAAAGAAAATTTTATAAAAATTCAAATAAACTTAAATATACCTTTAATAATATATTATATTAGAGTATACATTTAAATTATTTAGGCTTAATTTATTTTTTGATTAAACACCAATGTATTGATAAAATAAAAAAATGTTTAATCAATTCAATTATAGCCAATTTGAATACATACTTTATTATAGAAATATGTTTATGAGGATATATAAACATAATTATTTGTTCTGATAATATAGAACATTCATAATTATATTTAAAATTATTTTATAAATTATTTATTAAAATATTTTTCAAATTTAATAATTATAAATTCCCTTTTATAAGATCGTTAATTTTTAGATTATGAAAAAACGATAGTAATAAAATTATTAAAAAATTATCCTTATAAACGTAAAATTATTTAAAATGGAGGAAAAAAGTTATGCATATTATGGAAGGGTTCTTACCACCATTCTGGTGTGCAGTATGGTATGTAATAGCAATTATTGTTGTTGGGTACGGACTCTATAAAATTAAAAATGTGGTTGATGAATTCCCTGAATCTAAAGCTTTACTTGCTGTAAGTGGAGCATTTATGTTCGTTCTTTCATCATTAAAATTACCTTCTGTTACTGGAAGTTGTTCTCACCCTACTGGTAACGGATTAAGTGCAGCATTATTTGGACCTGCTGCAACCGCTGTATTAGCTACTATAGTTTTAATCTTCCAAGCAGTTTTACTTGCTCACGGTGGATTAACCACTTTAGGTGCAAACATCGTATCTATGGGTATTGTAGGACCTCTCGTAGGTTGGATTGTATACATTTTACTTAAGAAAGGTGGAGTTCCATCTAAAATCAACATATTCTTAATTGCTTTCATCGCTGACTTAGCTACCTATGTTGTAACTGCAATCCAATTAGGTTTAGCATTCCCAGAACCTAACACTATGGCAGCAATTACCAAATTCTTCGTAATCTTCGCTCCAACCCAATTACCATTAGCTATTGCTGAAGGTTTATTAACCGTAATTATTTGGAACGGATTAATGACATACAGACCAAAATTATTAAACAAATTAGGTGCAATTGCAGATAAAGAGATTTAGGTGATAAAATGAAATACGAAAATATTATCTTAGCATTACTTGTTGTTGTAATTGTAATAGCTCCAATGATTATGTACTCAGGATTAGGAGAAGATCAAGGTTATTTCGGAGGATCAGACGACCAAGGATCAGATGGAGTATCTGAAACAGGATACCAACCATGGTTCAGTTCATTTTGGGAACCACCTAGTGGTGAAATAGAAAGTTTATTATTCGCAGTCCAAGCAGCAATCGGAGCAATCATCATTGGTTACTTCTTCGGTTACTGGAGAGGACAAGGTAAAGAAGAAGAATAATCTTCTTCTTATTTATTTTTTTTAAAAAAATTTATGCTATTTTTATTTGAATAAAAAAATTTAAGATTGACAATTATTATTTTTTTACTATCAAAATTCAATGAAATTTAAAAATATTAAAATACTTTTTATACTTGAACAGATAAAAGTAAAATATAAGTATTACTTTTTTAACTAAAAACTATGCTCAAGTAATACTTTTTTAGAAAAAATTCTGAAATTTTAAAAAAAAACTTTAAGCAAAGTTAACAAAAACATAAAAATCAAAGCTTAAAAAAAAGATTTTAAGCAAAGTTAATAAAAACTTTACAATTAACATTTATAAAACCTAAAGATTGAAAATCTTATTTTAGATAAAGAAATAATTAAAGATTAGAGATCTTGGTTAATTATTATAAAAATACTTAAAAAAACAGACGGTGAATTAATTGAAATTTGATATAGACCACATAGCTCATAACAACAGATTAACAGACACAAATGTCTATCTGAAAGTTATTGTATCAATTGCAATCATGGTTGCAACATTGATTATCAACAATTTAACATTAGACATTATCGTCTTTTCCCTAATGAGCATCTTAGTCATAGGAGTTGCAAGAATTTCCATCAAATCATATATTAAGTTTCTAACAATTCCAATCATATTCGCTGTAGTCACTTGTGTCTTCCTGATTTTCTTCTTCGGAAGCGGAAAGGTCATATTTAACACAGGACTATGGGGAATCGTAGTTACCCAATCTTCCTTAGATTTAGGTATTTCAACATTTTGCAGATGTTTTGCATGTTTTTCATGTCTTGGTTTTTTAACATTGACTACACCAATTGCAGATTTACTCCAATGTTTGCATACAATCAAAGTCCCTATAGTATTCATTGATATTTCTCTTCTAATGTATAATACAATCTTCATTTTCTTAGACCAATTATACACCATGAGAAATGCTCAAGAAACTAGATTAGGATATGTTGGTTCTAAAAGTACTTATAAATCATTAGGAATGTTATTCAGTAATTTATTCTTCAGATCACTTGATAAGAGTGAAACATTACAATGTTCTCTTGATTCAAGATGTTATCAAGGATATTTACCAGTATACAAACCAGAAAGGAGAAGTAAATAATGTTAAAAGCAGTAGATATTTCATATTCATATGATGATGGAACAAAAGCCCTTAATCATGTAAACTTGGAAGTGAAAAAAGGAGAAATCGTATCACTTCTTGGAAAAAACGGTGCAGGAAAATCAACATTGTTCCTTCACTTCAATGGAATTTATCAAGCGGATGAGGGAAAAATCATCATTGATGGTGAAGAGTTAAAGCATGACAAGAAAAGTCTAATCAAGTTCAGACAAAAGATTGGAATTGTATTCCAAAATCCAGACGATCAGCTTTTCGCTCCAACTGTTGAAGAAGATGTTGCATTCGGCCCATTAAACTTAGGACTATCCCAAGCAGAAACTCAACAAAGAGTTACCGATGCACTTAAAAAGGTTGGAATGGAAGGCTTTGAAAGAAAAGCACCTCACCATTTAAGTGGAGGACAGAAAAAAAGAGTGGCTATTGCTGGAATATTAGCAATGCAACCAGAGATTATGGTATTGGATGAACCTACATCTGGTCTTGACCCAAAAGGAGCATCTGACATACTTAAATTATTATATGAACTCAATGAAGATGGAATGACAATCATTATTTCAACCCACGATGTTGATTTAGTGCCAATCTACTCAAATAAGGTTTATGTAATCAGTTCTGGTGAAATAATTAAAAGTGGAACTCCTCAAGAAGTGTTTGGAGACATTGAATTAATTAGAAAAGCTAATTTAAGACTTCCAAGAGTAGCTCATTTATTCGAGATTCTTGATAAAAGAGATGGATTCGAGTTAAATGGAGAATATCCGTTGACTATTTCCGAAGCTAGAAAACTTGCAAACAAATTACATGATGAAAAATAACTCTTTTATATTTTTTTAAATCACTATTTTTTAATAATATTATTAATAAAAGTATTATTAATATTGAAAATTAGTAATACCTTTCTGACTCTTTTTATTTAAACTCTTTTTCCTAAAAATGTTTTTCCATAAACCTATTTTCCTAAAATTATTTTTCTTCAAACTCTTTTTCCTAAAAATGTTTTTCCATAAACCTATTTCTTTAAATTATTAATTTATAGATAATATAATAATAAAAATGGGATCAATAAATAGTTAAAGAAATTAAATAATAAAATTAAAATTATGAAAATAAATAAAAAATAGATAAATAAACTAAA
>ONYG01000100.1 GCA_900321995.1 uncultured Methanobrevibacter sp.
AGTAATAACTAGTGTGATTCTTTTTTTATTTAATATAAGCATATTTATTTTTCTCCTTTTTAATTTAAATTAATATAATTATATTAAAATACAATTTTAATATTACAACTCTTATAATAAAATAAAAATCTCCCGGCTTAGCCGGGGGTATTTTACTCATAACGCCTAAAAGGCTATGTTACTACCGGCACAGCCTGAAGGTTATTTACACAAAAAATAACTAAAGATTTAAAACCTTTAGTTATTTTACAACATAATTATTTATTTTTAATTAGTCTTTTTAAACAATCCTTTTATAAAATTAATTAGCTTTTCAAAAAATGTTTCTTTTTTTATTTCAAGTGGTAAATTAGCTTTTTTTATAACAAATTCTTCTTTTTTGTTTTTAAATATATCCTCTGGATTATATTTTTCTCTTTTCTCTTCTTCTAGCTTTTCTAAATCATATTTTTCCTTTGCTTCAATTATTTCTTTTTGTTTAGGAGTTGCCCAATAATCTCTAAAAATATTTGCTAGTATAGCTTTAGTAATATCAGACATTTCTTGTTCTTCAAATTGTTTTGACATATCTAATTTGTAATTATATTCATTATCCATATTATTTTTATAAAAATTCAATTTTTCTACTGGAATTTTTTGTACATCTTCATCTGGTACATATTTTAATATTTCAATGACTTCTGTATATGCCATAGCATATTCTTTAGTTATCATCTTTCAATTTTTCTCCTTCTACCTTTTCACCTTGAACTTTTTCTGCTTGTCCTACACGTTGTTTTTCTTCAACTGAAACATTTCCTGTTACTTCCATTATATTTTGGGGTGTAATAATAGTAATACCTTTACTTTCTCTCATTGTTGCTATTATCCCTTGCATAATTTCTTGCTCTGTCCTTCCATCGTGTTGAGTTTCATTTTTCCCTTTCATATACTCTTCATAATAAAGTCTATCTATAGTTACTATATTATTATATACTAACTCGTAGTCTTTTTTAGCGCTCTCTTCAAGATTTGAGTATCCTATTGAATAAAACCCTGGATATAATAAATTCATATACTTATGTATTTTATCAACACCATTATCTGTTCTGGAAGCACTATCAATAGCTTCATCAATTGGCTTGATTGCTGTAATACTTGCACTAGATTGTTCATTAGATTTCTGTGAAATCTGATCAATTAATTCAACCGACCTTAAATACATTGTCCTAATTTTTTCTAAAAAGGTACCTCTATCAATTAAATACAAGTCATTTAAAGAAATATTTGAATCTTTTCCTGTGAATACATATGCTAAGTAAGATCCTTTTGTATCAACAAGCCTCATCCAATCTCTTTCGTTTTTTAGTCTTCCTAAATATTCCAAAACATTAATATTAGTTTTTTGATATGTATTAGCAACATTTTTAATTTTTTCAGTGTCTCTTGGATTTTCTAACCATTCTTTAACAGCTAAATATTGTTCATGTAATAAATCTAGCTCTTCTAAATGACTGTCCGTTGCCCTCCAGTATATTTTCCATGCCTCTTTATTATTTTGAAAACATTCATCAAATTCTTTAATTGCCTCTTTTTTTTGTTCCTCACTTAGACCAATGCTACTACCATGTAATTTTTCATAATATTCTTCCCAAGAGTTTAAAAAATTTGGACCTCTTACAACATACTCACCAAACGCAGTTGAATAACGATATCCATCAAGAGAGCCATCTATTAATACATCCTCAATGAGATCACATATGTTTTTATTATATCCATACGTTTTCTTTAATTCATTTTGTATTTCAATTAATTCATCTAGGTTAAACTCATTAGTATTATCTCTTCCATTCATAAGCAAATCCTCCGTCTTTTTAAATATAACATAATTATACAATAATATCAATAGTTTATCACTATTTTATAAAATAATCAGGATAAAGATTACTTTTAATTTTTACATTTTATAGTCCTTATCTGATAGTCTTTCAAAAAAAATAAAGTGCCTAAGCACTTTTTAACTGTAAAAGATTAGTTGTCATTACAATGTTAACAAATGAATCCCTTCATCTGGAATTCCATGACCTGCATCAACTACGATTGTTTTGCCTGAAACAGGTAAACTAACTGTAGGCGTATATTTATCACTGCTTTGTATGTTATCTGTAGTAAATATAAAAATAAAA
>ONYG01000032.1 GCA_900321995.1 uncultured Methanobrevibacter sp.
GATAAAAATTAAAAAGAATGAAATTAATCTAATAAATTAATTTCTTTCATTTCTTTATATCTGTTTCTAATAGTGACTGCAGTTACATTTGTTATTTTTGCAATCTCATTTTGGGTTCTGCGTTCACCAACCAATATAGAAGCATAATATAAAGCAGCTGCTGCAACACCAGTTGGATTTTTACTTGCACTGTAACCCATTTCATTCGCTTTATCAACCAATTCAATAGATTTCACTTCAACTTGACTAGATAATCCTAAATCAGAAGCAAATTTAGGAAGGAAGTCTTTAGGAGAAACTGGAGGAACCTTTAAATCTAATTCCCTAGCAATGAACCTGTAGTCTTTACCTAATCTTTTTCTTGTGAAACCTGAAGCTTCAGCAATTTCATCCAAAGTACGTGGAACATGACATATTCTAGAAGCAGCATACAATGAAGCGGAAATAATCAAAGGGATACTTCTGCCACGAACCAAATCTTTTCTGACTGCTTTTCTGTAGATGGAAGCTGCTTCCATCCTAACAGACTTAGGAAGTGACAAATTAGAAGAAAGTGTGCTCAATACAGTGAATGCTCTTGACAAATTCCTTTCCTTACTTCCTTTAGTTCTAGATTGCATATTCCATTTGTGCATACGTCTCCATCTAGCTCTTGATTCCTTTGGAGCATTTTTAAGGTCAAAACCAGTAGCTAAGTTCTCATGGACTGCAATATTGCTGGATGCACCATGATGAACCATATTTTGACCATCCTTATTTACAGAAGTTCCGCTTGGAGTGGAATCAATGTAATCTTCATCAACGACCATTCCACAGACGTTGCAGAACAATTCACCGCGGGAATCATCAAAGCTTAAGTTAAGAGATCCGCATGCAGGACATGCTTTTGAATCTTCAATTACACTATCATTTCGACTAATATTGCTTTTCATCATCATAGATCTGTTGATTTTATTAAAAGTTGCGATATCACCTTTTTTACTTTTTTTATTAATATTAAATTCACCATTAGTTTTACTTTCTTTTTCAATAGAATTTCTGCTGCTTGACACTTTGTTTCTTAAAATAATATTTTCATTATTCATGTTTTCACCAAATTTTTTTTATAAAAAATTTCGACTACTACTTCAAATCAAACATTGAATAAATAGGGAAAGTATGGTTTTATACAATAGTGGTTGATGTGGAAGTTGCAAATAAATAGCAATTATGGCTTACTATTTTAAATTAAATCCAGTTTATAGATTAAATTTAAATTAAAAATGCAACAATAGTTGAATTAGAAAATAAAGAGTTTATAAGCCTTAAATTAAAAATCTTCAAAATTGAGCGCGGGAATTGCCATAAGAATAGATCTTATACCAAAATCAGACGCTGAAATTGTCTAATGGGATAGATTTTATCCAAAATCAGACGCTGAAGATGACTTAAAGTATGAGCTAGACTAAAATTCGACGCTGAAATTGTCTTAAAAGTATAAGAGCAAAACAGATGTCAAACTTGTCTTATGGTGTAAATTAAGACCAATGGCTTAAACATCTTGAATTAAACTTCCATTATTGCTATATGTAATTCAAATTATAGAATCATCCAAACTCCAATTTAATTTTTTATTAAATTTAGAACAAAAAAAGAAACGTTCTATAGCAAATAAAAATTTTATTGTAATTCATCTAACTGCTCCCCTTAAGCAGTTTAATCATTCCAAGTGATCATGTATGTATGAGGTTACTACGCCTCACCTTAAAGGCATTGTTACTACAAACACAAAATTAAAAATTAAACTTTGCAAATTGTAGTTAATTATACCATAAAATAACTAGAATTGTCAAATAAAAAAAATACATTTTAATTTATAAGAAAAATCCAATTAAATAAACTGATGAGTGTAGTGTTAACATTTGTATTTATGTTTTTTATAATATAAATACTTTTTGGTTAAATTTAGAAAAAATAAAAAAAGATGATTAGACAATCATCTTAAAATATGATTCGAAGAAAAATTATATGATTAATAATCTTCTTTTAATACTTTTAATTCTCCAGTTACAATGTCAATGATAAGACCATGAACAGGAACATCAGGAATTAATGGGTGGTTTTTAACTTTTTCAACAACATTGAGTACGTTTTCCTCTTCATCGTCAAATCCGCCAATCCATTCAGCCAAATCATATTTAGCAATGTCTTCTTCAGCAATTCCTCTTGCTAGCATTTTTTCTTTTAAAGCATCAGCATCCGCACCAGCCATACCACATTCACTGTGACCTACAATCAATACTTCTTCTGCTCCAAGGTTGTATAAAGCTGCTGCAATGGATCTGATTGCATCTTCTCCAACAATGGAATTTCCTGCATTTCTTACGATCTTTGCATCTCCTCTTTTAAGTCCTAAAGCAGGTTCGAAAAAGTCAATTAATCTACAATCCATACAAGTCAAAATAGCTAATTTCTTTTGAGCATGGTGAGACATTTCTTTTCCTTCAAAACTATCAACAAATTTCTTATTATCTTCTAAAATACCATCTAAAATAGTCATATTTTCACCTTTTCTTTAAGACTAAAGAACCATTAAAACAAATAAAAATCCTATAAAAGTCTTATAAGTCAATCTATAAAAAAATATATGTTTTAAGACTATATAAACCTTACTTAAATATTTAGCAAATTAGCTAGATGACTCTTAAATGTTTAAAAAAGCTTTAAAAATTAATAATAATGATTAATCAAACACTTAACTAATAAAATAATATTCAAATAAAAATTAAAATAATTAGAAAAAAAATCCGATGACTTTAGAAAAAACAAAAAAAATAAGAAATTAGTTAATAACTCAATAAAAAAAATTAAGTAATACCTATTCAAATTAAAAGAAAAAGGTAACGATAAAAAATAATTTTAAGTAATACCTATTCAAATTAAAAGAAAAAAGGTAACGATAAAAAATAATTTTAAGTAATACCTATTCAAATTAAAAGAAAAAAGGTAACGATAAAAAAATAAAATAAATCAAAATAATAAGTGAATAAAAAAAAGAAAAAAAGAAAAAAAGAAAGAGATAAAAAATCAAAGAATCAGTCTAAAAACTCTTCTTCAATCTTATCAATCATTTCTAAAAACTTGCTAGCAACTTCAGATTCTGCATAAGCGTTTACCATAGTGCTGTCCTTATTAGCAGATTCAGGAACTTGCTCAGTTAGAGGTAAATTTCCTAAGAATTTAACTCCCATTTCCTCTGCAAAGTCCTCTCCTTGACTTTCACCAAATATATTTGTCTTTTCACCACAGTGTGGGCATACATAATAAGACATATTCTCAATAAGACCAATCTTATCAATATGTAGCATCTTAACCATTCCAACACATTTTAAAACATCCTCTTGAGATAAGCTATTTGGTGTAGTTACCATAATGACTGCATCAACATTTGGTAAGGATTGGAGAACTGTCAATGGCTCATCACCAGTTCCAGGAGGGTTATCAATAATCAATACATCAAGGTCCCCCCAAGCAGTGTCAGCCATAAACTGCTTAATGGATCCTGATTTTTGAGGTCCTCTCCAGATAATAGGAGTGTCTTGAGAATCAATTAAAAATCCCATAGACATTACCTTAATTCCATTCTTGCTCATTACTGGAATCATTTCCCCATTGCTAATGATAACATCCTTTCCTTCAACATCCAACATCTTTGGAATGTTAGGTCCGTGAATGTCAGCATCAAGAATACCTGTCAATAAGCCTTTTTTCTGAAAAGCTTCAGCTAAGTTAGCAGCTACTGTTGATTTACCGACACCGCCTTTTCCACTCATGACAGCTATTTTATACTTAATATTTTTCATATGTTCAAAGAGCTTCATCTCTTGCTCAATCATTGCCTTTTGTTGCTCAGGAGTTAAATTTGCAGCTCCATGATGTCCATGTCCATTATTTGCCATCTAATTCCTCGTATAAATTCTTAAACATTTATTTAAATACTAAATATCATATCAGAATTCCTAAACATTTATTAGAATTCTAAACATTTAATAAAATAATTTTTGTAAAAATAAAACAATCCATATTTTGAAATATCAATTATCAAAACATCAGTTTATTTTTTAAACAGTTTAATATTTGCTAATATTGATATTTAAATATCACCATTATGAATATATATTCAAAATATTATTTATAATTAATTTCCAACAAGTGACTTTAGAGATTAAATTATATTTGAAATTAATTTTCAAAAAGTGCCACTAGAAATTAATCTAAAAATCAAAAAATGATATAAAATATGTTTTTTAATGAGCAACATATATATAGCAGAGAATATAGAATACAACCACACAAGCAAATATTATTAAAACAAATTTATCTTTAAAATAAAAGCATAATCTAATGACAAATATAAGAATAATAATAGCTAAAATTAAAATAAAATAAGAAAAAATTATTTTAAAAAATAAGAAAAAATTAATTAAAAAATATAAAGTAAAAAATCAAAGTAAAAGAAAGTAACAATAAAAAAAATTACATAAAATAAAAAAAAAGAATTTTAAATCAATATCAAAAGATAAAAAAAATAAATTTAATAAATAAAAATAAAATAAGAAATTAAATTAGAATAAACAGAAAAAATAATTAAAAACAAATGCACTAGAATGGTAAGTGCACATATTGTTTTAAAGTATTAAAGCTGTTAGTATTCCAATTTTGAATATTTCCTAAACTGTTTCTAGTACTTGTAGCATCCGCAGAGTACCAAATTCCATCAACGTAGATTTGAGCCCATACATGCCCAGTGACTAAACCGCTGCTAAATCTGCATCCTTGTGCATGTGAGAATCTTGCAGTCATATTTGCTGCCCTACAAAGAGCTACAATTAGATTAGCCTGATCACAGCAATTACCGGATTTAGAACTTAATGTACCGCTTGCACTTTTAAGAGAGTTAGCATAGTAACTGTAGGAAATATTATCCCTTACATAATTGAATATTGCAGTAGCTTTAGCCCAGAGAGATGATTTTCCTGAAACCAATTGAGCCGCTAATTTCTTAATTGCATCATTTAAAGCGTCATGACCTGAAGCTTTAGCATAGCTAGCGATTTCAGTATCATTCAAGTTCTCCTTTTCATTAAGACCTTTCTTATATTGGGAACTGTTTCCACGAGCATCACTAGATCCATGGCCATTAAGGTCAGTGCTGTCCAAAATCACATAATTTGGCAAGTATCCTTCCTCATCATGGAACACTAATGCTTTAGCAAGACCAAAGGAATAAAGATCAGGTGATACCAAACCTAAAGTGGTATTGATATAATTAGGAATCGCCTTATGGGATTCTGCATAATCATTTAACTTTTGAGCCAATTCAACATATTTAGCCTTCATCAAATTGCCCTTAATGGAAGAGCTTCCTCCATTGGTATAATTAGAGTTGATGTTGACTAATGTTATATCACCAGACTTATTGGAATTAATGCTAATGAGAGCTTTAGATGCAAGATATGTGAAACTAGTGAAGTTTAGGCTAATTCCATTAACTGAAACTGTAGATGGAACCTTACCGTTTTTCAAGACATAAGATTTTAAGCTTGCAGCAGCATCCTTGATTTGAGCAATAGTGAACAGATTGTTAAACTTAACATTTAAATTTACAGATCCTGAAGATTCACCATAAGTGTCATCGCCTGCAAAATTATAAGTTAATTTGTAAGCTTTTGGACTGCTTGCTTCAATCTTTATGCTAACCTGCCCATTAGAATTTGTAATCTCGTCATATGTCTTTCCGTTGAATGTAATCACAATTGTTTTATTAGCTAAAGCCTTATTATCAGAATCCTTTAAAGTAAGCTTATAGGAACTTCCATTCATTATGGAACTGCCGGAATTAGCTATAGATGTTGGATACTTAACCTTAAGATTAAATTGGCTAATGGATGAGGCATCATAATATGATGTTCCAGCATACTTAACAGACATTGAATAGGACTTGCCTGCTGTTGCAGTGACCTTCAAGCTTGCAACACCTTTAGAATCTGTAGTTTTATTATAGGTTCTAGTTCCAAAAGTGAATACCACAGCTTGATTAGCTAAAGCAGTACCGCTAGAATCCTTTAAGGTAACCTTATATGAATCGCCTCGACTAAGAACTGTACCGGAACCGGTTAAGCTGGTTGCTTTCTTAATGCGAAGGCTTACAGAACCAGAACTTGGACCATATTCGCTATCTCCAGCAAAGTTATAGCTGAGAGGGTAAGCCTTTCCAAAAGTACCTTTAATTGTTAGGCTTGCTTGACCATTATCATTTGTAGTCTTGACATAATCCCTGCCGCTAATGGTAAAGGTCACATTCTTCTTAGCTAAAGCATTACCTTTAGAATCCTTTAAGGTAACTGTATATGCTTTTCCACTAACAAGAGAACTGCCAGAGCCAGATATGTTAGTAGGAACCTTTACAAATAATGATACTGATTCTTGAGATGGGCCATAATATGATGTTCCAGCAAATGCGTAAGTCAAGTCATATGATTTATTTGCAGTTGCACTAATCTTTAATGAAACTTGTCCTTTAGAATCAGTTGTCTTATTATAGACTCTAGTTCCAAAAGTCAAAGTCACTTTCTGCTTAGCCAAAACAGCACCATTTGCATCCTTTAGTGTAACTTTATAAGTATTTCCTTGGACAATGCTTGATCCTGAACCTGAAATGCTAGTGCCTAATCTGATTTTAATGTTTACAGAACCAGATGAAGCGAGGAAATTAGTGTTTCCTGCATACTTATAGGTCATCTTATATGTATTTCCTATTGGACCACTAATAGTCAAGCTTGCTTGACCCTTTGAATTTGTGGTTCTAGTGTAAGTTCTGCCATTAAAGACCAATGTAATCTTTGCACCAGACAATAGCTTTCCTTTAGCGTCCTTTAAAGTAAGCACATAAGCTTTTCCCTTGTTAACATAAGAACCTGAATTAACTATAGTTGTCGGAGTCTTGGTCAAGGTAATGTTTACTTCCTGTGAAGCCTTATCATAATCGGAATCCCCTAAAAAGTCAACGGTAATTAAATATACTTTAGGAGTGCCTGTAATGGAAAGCCTTGCAACTCCATTAGAGTCTGTAGTCTTGGTATAAGTCCTATTGTTAAGGGTAAAAATCACAGTCTTGCCAGACAATGCCTTATTTGTATTTTTATCTTTTAAAGTGATATTGAAGTAATCTCCACTAACAACATTTTTAGAAGGAACTACAATAGTTGCAGCATTTTTTGTTCCATTAGAGGAGGAGTTAGAAGTTATAGAGGAATTGCTAAGACTAGATTTTTTCCCCTTATCCAAGTCATCAAGAGCAGAGTCCGCTTTAGAGTCATCAACATCAGATAATGAACTGTCCCCAGATTCCAAATTAGAATCTTCACTTGAAAGTTCACCCACATTAGATTCGACACTTAGAGAATAGCTGTCTGAAATGACTTGATCGTTTGAAATATCACTCACATCACTTGCAGATACAGATGCCATTGTAATTAAAATAAACAAAGCAGCCATAAGCAAAAGCAATGTTCTATTTTTCATTGAAATTTTTTCACCTCAATACATTAAAAAAGATATAATTAATAATTATTAAATTAACATAGAAAAAATGATAATACATATCAAAAAAAATAAGATGTTAACAAAGTAAATAAACAATGTTAATTATTATTTTTAAAGCATAATTAATAATATATTTTTATACAAGAATTAAAGCAATTTAGTTGTTATTTTTAGCTAAACTAAAATAATTCTTTTTTAATGTTATAAAAAGATTAGATTTAATATAATATAAATCTTTCCCCTAAAAAAAATAAATTTAAAGGATAAAAAAGAGTTAAAATAATAAACAAACCATAAATATATTGTTAAAATATTTATTTAACATGAAAAACATCTCAAATATAAAAAAACATTTAAAAACAATGTTTAATCAAAAATAAAGTAAAAATAATAAATTAAATAAAAAACCATCATATTGTGCCTTATTAGACAAATAAATGAAAAATAATAATTATTTTAATTAAATATAAAATAATATTAAGTATTTATATGAAATATGAGGAAAATTAAAAGAATTATATGAAAATAACTCTTATATGAGTTTATCAAATTAAATTTAAAAAAAGAGAACTTTAACAAATTCCCTATCCATAAGACTCAATAAAATATTCAAATTTTAAGGAATAAATTAAGAGTAAAATAGCTAAATAATTTAAATTCAATAGTTATAAGTAAAAACAAATATTTTAATCAAGAATAGAAAAAATGATAAAAAACAGCCATTTTTAAAAATAAATTACTAAAAAATACTAAAAAATACTTCAAAGCAATACAAAAAGCAATACTTCAAACAACAATAAAATCATCATACAACAATACAAAAAA
>ONYG01000140.1 GCA_900321995.1 uncultured Methanobrevibacter sp.
ATTAATCACCCACAAATTCGATAAATTTGATGACATCGAAGAAGCTATGATTTTAATGAGAGACAAACCACGTGACTTAATTAAACCTGCTGTTATTTTAGATGATTAATTCAAGCTTTTTGAGCCTTCGGCTCAAAAACCTTGACCAAAATTTTTGTAGGGCTATGCTTGCATGGCCTTTACACTTTTTCTTTTTAACTCTTTTTTAAATCAATTTTACTATTTTAAGTCAATTTTTTTTCAATATTAAAATATTTTATCAATTTTAGATATTTTTTTCAATCTTAAACTATTTTTGCAATGTTGATTTTTTATTCCATATTAAAATAATTTAACAATTATAAATCATTATTTTTATCTTAAATCAATTTTATAATCTCTAATCAATTATTACTTATCATACTAAGGTTATTTTTATATATAAAGAAGTTTAAACAATTTATTGTATTGGAACTGCTTTAAGGAGCAATTGGTTTTAAAGAATTCTATTATATCACCTCCTATTTTTTATCGATTATGTCTTTAAAATCCGAGTGAGGTAATGTGAATAAGAATTTTTTTTATCCCCTACCTCCATTATTGCTTGTGATAATTAAATAAGGTAAAAACATGATTGATCTATTAGTGGCTTGTTTTATAGGAATTGCAATAGGAACCTGTACAGGAATGGTTCCTGGAATTCATGTTAACACTGCAGGAGCCATTATGTTTGCATCATCTGGATTTTTGCTTAGTTTTTTATCTCCAGAGTTTCTCTGTATTGTAATGGTTGCAATGAGCATTGCTCATGCATTAATCGAGTTTGTTCCGTCAATGCTTCTTGGAGTTCCTGAAGAGGGAACTGCAAGTTCAATTCTTCCAGGACATAGAATGGTTTTGGAAGGAAGATCTAAAGAAGCAATTAGGATAGTTTCTGTAGGAGGTTTTGGTGCAATTATAGTTGTGATTTTAATGTTGCCTATTTTTGCTGTGGTTCTTCCTTTCCTGCAGGATCTATCTAAGCCTTACACTTGGATGATACTGACTGTAGTTTCTGTATTGATGATACATAAGCTAAGTTCAGGCAGACTTGCATTTATCTGGTCTATGCTGCTATTTGTATTGTCTGGGATTTTAGGTTGGATAATGCTTCAAACTCCTATATCTTCAGGAATCTCCTTGATGTGCACTTTCAGTGGCTTGTTTGGAATCAGCACAATCTTATTTAGCCTAAACGATAGCTCTTCAATTCCCCATCAAAATAAATTCTATGATTTTGTCATTGATCGGGATACTATAAAAAGCATCTTTGCAGGCGGTACTGCAGGGGCTATTTTAGGATTTTTGCCAGGTTTTGGACCTGCTCAAGGAAGCATTATTGCTCAAGGGGCATGTGGAACAAGTGCTGATGGAGATGATACCAAAAATTTTCTACTTGCAAACAGTGGATTGAATACGTCAGATACATTATTTTCTCTAATTGCTATTTATCTAATTGGAAATCCACGTAGTGGTATTGCAGTTTATATGTCTTATTTGATTTCAGAATTTACATTATCTCATTTGATGATATTCACTTTCGCATCCTTAATTGCAGTTTCAATATCTTTGATAATTTGCTTAAAGTTGGGAGACGGTTTTTCAAATCTGATGCAGGGAGTTGATTATAAGAAGCTTTCATTAGCAGTAATCATTCTAATGATAGTTATCCTTTATGTTTTTGCCATAATCTATGAAGGGCCTATTTTATATCTCACTCTTGCTTTAATAACATCAACGGCAATGGGATTATTGCCTCATTACTTAGGAGTCAGCAAATCTCATTTGATGGGTGTTTTGATTCTCCCAGCTATTATAATTTATATGCAGATGTTTATTTAATCAATAGAATGATTAGAGTTATTTTCAAAAATACAATGATATTTTTTATTTTTTAAAAAGACCATATTTTTTTAAAAAATTTTATAATTTTTTATTAATCGGATATCTTCTCTTAATGAGTATCCTATCTTTTACAATGATTTAGATGTGATTTTATGGCTAAAACAATTATACCAAAATATAAGGTTTCAAAATTTAATTTTACTGAAGAAGAAAAAAGAGTTCTTGAGGAATTGAGAGAGAATCTTATTGATCTGGCTATATCCGAGAGAATGTCTTCATTCAATGAAGACTTGATTTTAAAAGATATAATCCGTTTCTTGGATAATAGATTATTCTCCAATGCAGATTATGTAAGAGCCATTGATTTTAATAAGCTGGATGACTTTGACCCTTCCAAGTATAAGCATATTGGAAATCCTAAGAAATACTCTCAGTTTTATGCAATTTTTAAGGGAGAAATAGACAAATACAAAGATAA
>ONYG01000102.1 GCA_900321995.1 uncultured Methanobrevibacter sp.
AAAAATTGTATAAATTAAGGAATTGGATACCATTTGGTGTCTAATGTACTATTTAAAACACGATATAAAGGGAGTAACTAGATTTAATTTAGTTAAATCTAATTACTTCTTTTATATTACTATTTTTGTAAACTTTTTTTAATTATCTCTATAATCATTATTTTTGATCTTTTAAAAAAACTTTTTAATTAGCTATTTTTATTTATTTTTATTTATTTTTAATTTAAAGATTAATTTATTCTTATTTTTTATTTTAGAGAGTAAGTAAGTACTTACTTTCGAAAAACTTTATATGCTGCTAGTTTTATATATTAAATTGAAGTTTTAAGCGTGAACTGAAATTAAAAAAATATGATTTTTTTATTTTCATCGTCCTTAATGTATTTGATTATTGGGAGTGACTTCACTCCCATTCATTTTCATAATCGAGATAACGCTCACTTCATAATTATAAAATTTAAAAAAAATTTAAGAATGGGACTTATAGCTCCTGTATCATTGTAATTTTTTTTATTCATATCTCGTGCTTATTAAGATTTAGGTGATGGATTATTATCCATTTCCTATGATCTTATAAGTAAGTAGTAAATAAGAATGCTATTTAATTTTATCTCTTGCTTTTTTTATTCTGACTATTTTTATTATGCCGTTTATTTGCTAATTTGGCTAGTTTTAATATTTTTTAGTTATTTTTTAGTTATTTTTTAGTTATTTTTTAGTTTATTATATTAAATATGTATTTATTCGTTATTTATACTGATTTAGTTAAAAAAAGTTATTTGAAAAGTTAAACTAAAATTTTACAAGAAAATTAAGATTTAATTCTAAAATAAAATAATATTAAAAAAGAGATATAATATTTGTGTTAAAAAATATAAAAAAAGTATTGTAGGGGAAATAATAAAATAATTAAAGTTTTTCAATAAACATTTTATTGTTGTATTCGTAGGCATAGCCTTCTTGCTCTAGGACATCATTGTTTTTCTTAAACCATTTTTTGAAGATCCTATCTGGAAACTCAACATCATCTTTAGCTAAACGTTCAGTTGATACGAATATGCTTATTAGTATTTCACTAAAGAAACGAGATTTGTAAAGGGAGTTAACATCTGTCATATATAAGCTGTCATATCCATTTTCTTCAAATTCGTCGATTAGCTCATCAAAGATTCCTGTCATGTCAATAGCAATTAGCTCATCATTATTGTCATCGTATTTGTAAAGCGGAATATGAAAAACATATTTCTTATTTAATTCTATCATTTTATTCCCCATAGAAATGTTTACTTAATTCTTTATTTCTTAATTATGATTTTATAAATGAATTTTTATTAAAATTATTTATAAAAGTTATTTATATTAACTATTATGTCTTTAGTTAATATTAAATCTTATTAATTTTTTCTATATTTTTTTGAATATTTGTATTATTCATCTATTACAGTGAATCCTGTTTTCAAGTGTTTCAATTCCTCATCGCTTAATGGTTCAGTTTTTGCACGAACATCCATGATTTTGCTTTGTCCGAATGGGTCTTCAATGAGTAAAAGGGTTTCCATTTCGCCATCAAGAACCTTATTCAAATTGTCCAGAACTTTTTTACCATTTTCTTGGGATAAATCGTCTCTAAACATATTCAATGCCCTTTCGGTCGCCCTTACGAATCTTACAAGAACTCCTTCAACATTTGATATGTATCCTTCAGATTTTGGGCCAGGTTCTACTTTGATGCCTATTTCCGGCAAGGAAACTGTAGCTGATTGTGATCTGACTACTCTTGAATCCAATGAGTTCTTTGTGATAGTAAGGCTATGCTTTGCAGGATCCTTTTGCTCTGTTGCCAAGACATCATTGTGTCTGAAGCCGCATTTTTCACATTGGATAGTTGATTCCACAATTTCTCCAAAGTAGGCAAGCTCATGAGTTTGAGTAAGATAAGAAGCAGTATTCTTTCCTCCACATACTGGACAGTCTATTTTCATTGTTGCTTGTTTTCCAGTTTTCATATCGTCATTGTTCATTATATTATCCTCATAATTTAGTTGAATTTTTATTTTTTCTAATTTTATTTTAAATGTCTATACTTAAAATCTGTTTTATAGATTTATTTAATTTACTTGTCAGTATAAAGCAATCCCTCTTTATCAAGGTCCTTTTTAATTTCTTCAATTGTTTCCTGATTGATTGCACAGATGACATAAGTCCTATACTCAGTTAATTTATAAAGCTCTTGAAGTTCATGTTTTTTCTCAGGGAACTTCTCTAAGCTTCTTGTGAACTTGTCATATTCAGTGATTTCACTAACGTCTATCTTCCTAACTAATGGCTCCTTAAATCCCTTGATGGGATAAGATATATTTTTAATGGTTCCCCCATATTTGTTTAATATAATTGAGCCTACTTTTGATAATTCGTCAACGCTATTTTTCAAATAGATTGTTTCACATGTCTCATTAATATGGGACAGCATTTTTTTAACAGTTTTCTCAATTTCATAGGATTTTATCACTGGCACATTATATTTTTTAGCCTGTTCAATAAGGTGGTCGTGAATGATTCTGTTTTCCTTGAAGTAGTCTAATTGCTTTCCACCTCTTCTTATTTCCATAGCCCTTTTGACGAATCTGTCTTTATGGGACTCTTCATCTGAACTTAAAATGAAGAAATGGACAGATGCTTTCTCTTCAAACTGTTCTAGGTTTATGAAACCTGGTATCAGATGAACTCCCTCAAGGATAATGTCGTCATGGTCCTTTATTGCCCTATCTATCACCCTTTCAACTGCTGGAAGCACGAAGGATGCATGCTCTTCAAAGCCTGCATTTATGAGTTCGCTCTGGCTTTTATAGTTTTCCTGATTCCTAAGGCCTGAATATGCATTATATGATGAGCTGTGGAGGGCTGGAGCATATTCTTTTCCTATGATTCCTCTTACCACTTCTCTAATAAAGTCTGTTTCCACCAAGTGCTTGATGTTAAGTGTCTTTGCAAGTTCTGCAGCAACTGTAGACTTTCCTATGCCTGAGGCACTTCCTATGAGAATTACATATGGTTTCATTTAATCCCCTTCTTTAATTTTCTTTAAAAAGTTTCATGGATTTTGAATATATTCTTTAGTCTTTTTTTATTTTTTATTTTTCATTTTTATTTTTATTATTTATTGTTTTAATTATTTAAAACTATTAGTAAATTCTAATTCTAATCTGAAATATTACAGTTTAGAAAGTTCAATTATGAGAATGTTTATTAATAATAATAGATATATAGTTACAATAGGATAAATTATAAGATGTTGTAATGTTAGCTTTTATATAAAACATGTTTTTTATAAAAAGCGTTTTTATGCAAATCATTTTTTATAATTATCAATATCAATAAAAGTCGTATAATTGTTTTAGGCTTTATTTGGTATTATTTTTAAAATTAACTATATTTATTAATTATTAGATTAAGGAGTGATTACTTGTATTCTATAACTTCCGTAGAGGATCTTCAAGAACTCAATCCATATGTTATTATTGGATGTGGTGGTGGAGGAGAAAAGTTCTCCAACCTTGAAGGTATTGAAACAGTTGGTTTTCTTGATGACAATCCTGAAAAACAAGGAAAGCCATTCTGTGGTCTTGAAGTAGCATCAAACTTATCTGATTTATTTGAATCAACCGATGCAAATACCGTTGCAGTGATGTTGCCTATTGGTGCTGAAGGTGCAGCTTTAAAATATGCAGTTGAAGCATTGGCAAACGGTAAGAATGCAGTTGTTTCATTTAGATCATTATCTTTATGCGAAAATGAATCATTATTGAAATTAGCAGAGCAAAATGATGTTGTAATTAAGGAAATTAGTCCAAGATTAGATGTTGTTCGTGAAATATGTGGTGTAGCACCTGAAAAATGCTGTGAAGTATTGCCAAAGATTTCATATGAGCCTAAGGCTTCTGTTGTCTTTGTAGGAGGAACTTCTCAAGAGTGCGGTAAAAGAACAACCACTAAATCATTAGGTATTGAAGCTGAAAAAAGAGGATTAAAGGCTTCTGTTATTTCCACTGATGAAATGGGATTAGAACAACCTACTGCATTTAACTTTAGGGCAGGCAGTTTATCTGCTATGGACATTCCTTCAGCTATTCTCTCATCCATTAAGTATGTGGAAGAGAAGGACAGTCCAGACATTATTTTCATTGAAGGCCAATCCAGCTTAACTGAAGATGGAAATCCTCACCCAAGGGGATTGTCTGCTTGTATTTTAATTGGAGCAAACCCTGATGCAGTTATTGTAGGTCACAGACCAAACCACCCATATCGTGAGCCAAGAGGAATCGATTATGAGGTAAAGGCTATTGAAGCTGTTGTTCCTACAACTAAAGTTGTTGGATTATCCATTAATATGAGAAATGCTGATGAAGGCATGACTGTAGATGACTTTGAAAAAGAGTTTGGCTTGCCTGCAGCAGATATGTATGATGGTGGAGCATCTAAGTTATTGGATGCTATTTTAGATTATATTAAAGAATAATTCTTTAATATTCTTTTTTCTTTTTTTATTTTTTTTAAATTTTTGTAATTTTCTATTTTTTCTGTTTATTATTTTTTGATTTGTCTCTTTTTATTAATTTTGTTTTTTAGGCTTTGGTTTTATAAGGGGATTAAATTTATATTTTGCTATTTTTGGAGCTTTTAGGTGTTTTTTCTTATTTTTTTAGTTAAATTGATTATATTTCTGGATAGAAGTCAAGTTCATAATCTAGAATTTCCATGATTCTTAATTCGTCTCTTGCATCCATTATTGCATTATGGCTTTCGCAGTAGTTTTCACAGTCCATCATCTTAAGAATTGGTTCTACTCCATATCCTTTTCTTAGTCTTCCAGTCTTACAGCAAGGCAAATAATCTGGTATGTGAGGATTGTGCTGCTTATAGGCCGCTACTTTCATTATATCTCTCCAGCGAAAGTCATTAAGTTCTGGCAAATGGTTCTTATCGAATGATGCATTATATGCGAATAGGTCGTTAATGTTTTTTGAATCAAGCCAATCCCTCAGGTCGGATATCACTTCTTTTCTTCCTCCGGTAAGTATCTCATGGCTTGTGATTCTCATTGTGCTTGAATACATTCCGCCTATGGCTTCTTCTTTAGGTAAAATATAATATCTGGAGTCTTTTCTTTGGAAGTCATTGCTGTTTGCTGTTAAAACACCTATAGACATTACCTCATTTTTCCAGTTTGTTTCTGTATCTATCACTGCAAAGTTTCTTGCCATAAAAATCCCCAATTTTATTTAACTATTATCATATATCTTTAATATTGGACTTGATGATTATTAAACTTGATTAATTTTTTTGTAAGTTTTTTATATTATTAAATACAAACTTTTTTTATAAACTATAATAATGAAAAATTATATATGATTTAAATTGCATAATATTTTATAGTATCGTTAAAAATTGAATTTTTTCAATATTTTAAAAAACTTATATTTATTATAATTTTATTTTATTAAATAAGGGAAGAGTTAAAATGAGTTTTACAGACAATTTAAAGAAAAGCTTAGGCTTTGAAGAAGGCGAATTCGGCGGTGGATATACTTTTGATAATTATGGTGAAGAAGAACCTTTCTTTGAAGATTATGATCCTATAATTCCTGAACAATCTTTTTATGAAATTATTTTAATCAAACCTAAATCCATTGATGATATGGATTATGTTTTCGATCAAGTTGTTGAAGAGAACAATCCTGTAATTATGGACTTAAGTTTCATTGAAAAGAAAGGCGATAATGAGTTTAGACAAGCAGGAGAAAGATTAAAAGTATTAAGACAACAATACAATGCTGAAGCTATCTTGCTTTCTCATTCTGAAGATAAAAATTTAATTATCATAACTCCTGCAAGAATTAAATTAGTTAGAAAAGACTAATTGTGCATTCATTGCAAATCTTTTCTCTTTTTTTATTTTTTCTTTAATTATTTTTAATATTCTTTCTATTTTTCCTATTTTTTTTAATAATATTTTTATGACTTATTTTTTATTTTTGGATTTTTTGTGGCTTTTTTTATTTCTTGATTAATATATGATTTATTTTTATAAACCAAAGAATTCTTTTGCATTTTTAAAGGCAACTTTATCTATTTCTTTTGGCCCATATCCTAATCTCTTTAAGGTTCTAACGGTTTTTGGAACGGATAGTGGATTTGAAGGCTTATTGCTTATGTCGCTATTTAATAGGAATTTATCGAATCCATAATTGTCCAAGATTTCTATCGCTTCCTCAACTTCCATCTTTTGGGGTTGGACTGTTAATCCTATGGTGAAGTCTTCATCAATCACTTCTTCTATGGTATTTAAGTTTATATGGTCAATAACAACAAGTTTTGGGTCTATGGTATTAAGAACAATGGATTTTATGTCTTTTAAGACTTCCAATTTGTTTTTTCGAGGTGTGTGGATAATCACTTTTGTTTTGGTCTCTTCTGCTAATTCTAACTGTTTTTTAAAGACTTCCCTTTCTAATTCTGTGTTTTCATCTAAGCCGATTTCTCCAATTGCTATGATGTCTTTATTTTCAATCCATTTCTTAAGTGAATCAAATATTATTGTGTTGTTTTTTAGTGAGTTTGTTGGGTGAATTCCTAGAGCTATTTTTAAATCAAGCCCATATTCTATAGCTCTTCTAGGTTCAAAGTTTAAAATTCTCTTTAAATGATTTAAAAGTATTTCTGGATTGTTGTCTAGTTTATATGGGTAGTATGAACAGCTTATTGCAGTGTCAATTCCACTTATAAACATTTTATCAAAGTCTTCGCTGCTTCTTGCGTCTGCATGAATATGTGTGTCTATCATATTATCCCTAATTTTTATTTTTTTTGTTTATATTTTTATATTTCTTTATTTTTAATTTTTCACCGGTTTGTGAATTTTTTAAAAATTATTCTCTTTACTTATTTTACCTAAATTTTAATATTTTTTAGAAGAATAAAGTTAATGATTTCATTATACTAATTTTTTCTATTTTAACTTATTTTTCATTAGTTAAATTCTTTTTTATTAGTTTATATTTATTTTTTTAGGTTTAATAAATTTTCCAATATCTTCTCAAATTTGATTGGAAAATCCTTATTTTTCATATTATTAGAAAGTTTTTTATAGTTCTTAATGAAAATTAATAAATAGGCATATTTAACAATTTTTGAATATGTCTGCGAACATTTGTATTTCATCGGATAATTTGAATTTTTATCAAAATATTTAATTAATCCATATTTAATAATTTATTCCTTTTAGTTAATTATTAATTTGTTGTTTAATAGATTTATGGGGTTATTTCTCTTAAATCTTAATTAATTAAGTTAATTATTAATTTAATTATTATTTTAATTGATTTAATTATTAATAAAACAGATTTTGCATTTTATTCTATTAATCGATAATGATATTTAATTTTTGTAAGAATCAATTCATATTAGTCAAATTATTAAATGTCTTTTTTAATAATTTTTTAGGGATTTTTGTATTTGGTTGAATTATTAAATGTCTTTTTTAATAATTTTTTAGGG
>ONYG01000096.1 GCA_900321995.1 uncultured Methanobrevibacter sp.
ATCATAATGACAGATAAAACTGTACATATAATTGCAATTGAAATTTGAGCCATTACAGAATGGTTTGGATTTAGCATTGGAGTTGCTGCATTAATGAAACCTGTAATTACACAGATTAAAATCATTCCTATAAGGTATCCAATTACTGAAATTGGTCCAAAGAATATGGTTAAGAAAATCCATAACAATATATACCATGCAATAGACTCTGAAAACATTATATATCCTCTAAGCAAACCATAATGCTCAGTTTCAAATCCAGATATAATGTCTTTTCCTTTTGTGATTCCAAAAGGGGAATATGGAGATTTAGTTACAATCAAAGTGAAGAACATAAGCGCTGCAAAAGGTAATTTAAGAACTAAAGGACCATGAGCTGCCTGATAAGATATGATTCCATTTATATCCATTGTTCCAGTCAAAAGGAAAACAATTGCAATAACAGCAAATAATGGCAATTCACCTGCAGCTGAAAAGACAGCCCTTACACAACTTAACTTACCATATGGGGAACCTGATGAGGATCCTGCATTATGCTCTACAATCTTATGAATTGCATAAATTCCAAAGATAATCATTAAGGAACCCTTTGTAACAGGACCTACAATTACTCCAGTTACCCAAATTCCTGCTAAAATAACTGTAATGCCTATGTAAAATGGCATTGAAGCTGTTTTAGGGAATGAAGTTTCCTTAAAGAAAAATTTCAAAGAATGTAATAAATATTGAATAATAGGAGGTCCTGGCCTTAATTGAACTCTTGCCATGACTTTTCTATGGAAACCTAACAAAAGACTACCTGCAAGGAAAGCTATTATTACATTAATTAAGATTTCAGCCATTAAATTCATAATATCTGCGAAGATAATAAATCAAACATAAAATTAACACATAATTTTACATCTAATAACCTGTGAATGGTTCTTCTCTTCTTTCCTCCTCTTCATCTTTTATTGGTTTAGACATGGTAATCAGACCAAATGAAAGCACTAAAAATGGAATGCAAACAATTGCTATTGCATAAACTATCCAATCTGCAGGATTAAATATTAATGCATATAAAATAGCTAATGCAGACACAATCAAAATAATATAACTAGCCATTTTCATTTTATTCATTTTATCGACCTTCTAATTAAACTATTATTTTCTAATTAAGAAATATTAAGTAATTATTTTTTAATTAAGAAATATAACTTATTTTGCTTTTTAAATGGAAAAACAAAAAACCTATGAAATAATAAATATAATTTATGTAAATTTTTACTGTTAAATTTTTTTTCAATAATTTATAATATCTTTTTAATGATTTACAATATTGTGAGTAGGATTTCTACAAATCTAACTATAATGAACAATGAACTTAAGTGAATTATTAATATAAATGGAGATCCAGGAGTTCTAAACATCTCTGCCTTACTTGCAAAGAATGGAGCTATACCACTTTCACCAGCCACTCCAACTAACATTACAAGAGCACCGAATATCATCATAGGATTTGCAGGAATGCTAGCCAATTCAAATAGGCTTAAAGTACCTGTTGCCGCTAGGATAATAGCTGCACCACCAAATAAAGGCAAACCGCACATCATAGCGATTAAACCATATTGATAAGCAGAATTTAATACATCCACTTGCTTTACAGCAGAAACAATACCAATATTCACAATACCAATCAAAGCCATGAATAATGTAAAGTTAAACAAGTCTCCAGTAATCATAGCACCTGCTGTAGCTATACCACAAATTATTGCCAAGAATCTTCTTTGCTTAAATTCCTTTAATCCTACTGCAACTTTATTTTCATCAAGTGAACCAAACATTGCTTCAACTTGAGTTTCAGTACGACTAATGGAAATTAAGGCTGTAAATAGAAGTATAGTTACAAACAAGAACAAATGGAGAGGATTTAAGTAAAGAACAATGTCTCCTAAAGGAATTGTTCCTAAAATGTTTCCACCTAAGTCTTCAATAAGCATCTTTCTATCTCCAAATTTATTAGCTCACAATTAATTTCTCTATTTTCTACCATATTCCTCTCTCATTAGGATACCTATCAAACCAATCTTGGATGCCACCTTTAAGAGTAAACCAAGAGCAGCCAAGAATAAGCTCAATAACCAGTATTGAGGTAGTAAGAAGAAGAATATGAATCCAATTATCCATAAACACCAGGAAATACCAGATATTGCTCCTACACCATCGAGAACAAATATTGGCAATCCTCTAACTTTTCTGCTTAATACATATATTACAATACCTCCACCAGCTACTGCACCACCAGTAAAACCAGATAAGAATACACCATAAGCGATTAAAATCAATGCAATGAAGTTAGGAGCTGTTGTCATAATCTCCATATCAATTTTCAAAGGCATTGGTGTAAATGAGGTACCTTCATCAACTTTTCTCATTTCACGAGAGATTAAAATCTCTGAAATTGCCATAATCTCTGCCAATTCAACAACCAAACCAGGAAGTATTAAAGCTTCAGACAAGTCAGTACCTACTGCTGCAACCACTATAAGCATGGCTAAGCCAACAAGATCAGTAAGTATGAGAATCTGAATATCTCTCTTTTCCATTGCTATTCCAATTAAGCCAATGAATGCTACAATCAAACCACCATATAAAGCAGTTGTGTACATTGAGCTATAGAAAGCCGGAACAAATTGAGGAATTACACTTGCGACCATCTAATCACCTGAACTCCTTTTTAGCCTGCTTTTCGCGAGCTTTACGATTGCTTTCTTCAACTTCATTAGCAATTCTATCTGAACTTGCAATGGCTCTTTTTACATCCTCTTTAATATCCCTTTCCTCTTTCCTATCGATTGTAAAGTTAATAGCCAACCATGAAGCAATGATAAATGCCATCATAAGAATAGAAGATTCGAGAATGGTATCAAAACCTCTTGTGTAATAAAGGATTTCATCAATAAGTCCTCCAGGAGATGCACAGATACTTGTTCCAAAGTATGGAGACAAGGCTTTTAGCAGCTCGGCTATAGGAGTCATATAAGAATTAATCCAACCAAGATTCTTTGAATTTTCAGGATATTGGGCTTCTGTAACACCAGGAGATACTAAAACTTCTCCACCTCTATCATATGGCGCAATTGCAAGGCCTGCATCCATTTGACTTTGAGGAGCCGGACGGATATAGATTTGATCTGTATTCAATCCCATAGGAATTATGAATCCGACAATTAGAAGAAGACCTAAAATTACAGCAAATAATCTAGGAATATTCTTCGGATTTGCTAACTTATTCCATAATTTTGCAATCTTAGGCATATTAGATTCCTCCATCACAGTTTTGAGTAAAAATTAAATGAGAAATTGTAAACATTATACATCAGCCCCCATTTCCTCCAATCTGGAAATAGCCCTAAATAGGATTAATGTAACTATAATTGTAGTTGCAATTAAAGTCAAAAGAGCTAATGTAGAGTTATAAGTAAGTAAAATTAATGAAACTCCAACAGATGCAACTTCTGTATTTATTGTTCTTATAACAGGGTCTTTTACTCCAGGACCCCATACAGTTGCGAGGCTTCCGAAAAGGGTTAATGCTAAACCTAAATAAACCCAAATAGCTAAATTAAACATTTATTTGCCTCCTTTAGAGTTTTCGTTTTCAATGATATAATTCACCTTATCCAAGGAAGAATGATCATCCAACTTTGATTTACGAACATTATTGATCTTAATTAAAGCAAGTAAAAATACAATTATTGATAATGGGTCAAGAACAGCAGTTAAGAAAGCTACATCAAGGTATTTGAAGCTAACTATAGCTAAGAATAAGCCAGCCTCTAAAACTGAAACCATTATAACCTTATCCAATGGTTTTTTCAAAAGAACAACACCAATAGCACCTATAATCATTAAAGCCATTGAAACTGTTGTTATATCTATAAATTCCAACATTCTAACCACATTTTAATTAGATTTTAACTTCTTCCAATAAGTTTATAAGTTACACTTTAATTAGATTTAACTTCTTTCAATAAGTTTATAAATATAAATAAATTTTTTAGCATCAGTTTTCTTCATGCTCTTCCATATTCTTATCAAAGGTTATTTCATCCTCTAAATCTTTTAATGCATATGCAATTGCATTTGAACCTATTGTAGAAGAGATAAAGAAAGTTGCAGCTAATACAAGACCAAATGTAGTTTTAACATATAATGCAATGATAGCAGATACACAGAAACCTATTACATTTATGTAAAGTAACTTTTCTGCCCTATTTTTAGTTATTACTGCTCTTAAAGCCATTAAAATTGTAATAACTCCAATAATTTCAATATACATAATTTAACCTTGTATTATTTTTATAAATTTATCATAGAGATAATAATTCAAACGTTTTAAATTTCAATTATCTGTATTTTATTAACTTTTAATTAATTATTCATATTTAGTATATCTGCCAAAGGATTTTGCTATTTTTCCAAGCAATCTTGAGCTTGTCGGATGATGGATTCCTTGAATGGTGAATATTGCAATTACCATTCCGCAAATAAACATCTCTGGAAGGATTCCAATAAATGAGAATATGAATATCAATGCAGTCATTGTCAATGCACCGCAAGTTCCAGCATATCCTGGATCTGCACATAGCCTGTTTCCTATATAAACAAGCAATGCTGCAATTAACCCTCCTTGAATTCCTAAAGCATAAACCCCAATTGCTGCAATTAAAGTTCCTGCTGAAGCATCAGGAGAACATAAGATGTTTCCCTGGAAGAAACCTCCAGCTAAATCTCCTTTTCTATTCTTTATAGAATAGCCTACATTTTCAGCCCCTTTCACTCCAGGAGCCTCAGGCAAGCCAAGGAATGTATCTACAGCCACAAAATTAATCCATGAAATAATTGCAGCCAATATAATGCCAATAATAATATTCATTAGAATGCACCTCCATCTTCATTTTGAGGTGGCCTTGGGAAGATATAGTCAAACCCATACTTTACAAAGATAGCTGAAGCTAAGCCTACAATTATAGCTAAAACCAAACCTTCTTGAATCCAAAATATCTTTAATGAATAAAATATTGCTAAAATTCCTATTGCAAAGATAGGAGTTGGAAATAGTGCACTAGTTGTCCAAGAAAACCTAATTGGCTTTTCTGGAAGCAAAGGAAGTCTTAATAAAAGAGCTACCCCAATTGCAACTATGATAGCAACTATATAATTTATTAACAATTGAAATCCATTAGCACCTATACTAATCATAATATTAATTATGTTATATTATAGTTATAAATGTTATTACTTATGCACAAGCCGAAAATCTAGGAAAATTTATTAAGAAAAATCAAATTTTAAAAATGCATAATCTAGTAATAAAAAATTAAAGATAATTTATTACAAAAATTAGGAAATAAAGGCAAAATAAAAGAGAAAAATTTAGGCATTCCTAAAAAAAATTTTAATCAAAATCAAAGACAAATAAAAAAAAAAGTTAGTTATTCAAAATATTAAAATAGTATTAAATTAAAAAATTATAATAATATAAAGTGTTATGTAATAAAAAATATAGCATAATACAATGTGTTAGTGATACAAAGCATTAGTGCAATAGAAATTATTGGTGCAATGAACACATTAGTGCAATACAAATTGTTATTGCAAATATAAAAGTGTTATCTACCACTGCATAACTATAATACAATAACACATCTATTAATGCTAATTAGAGAAAAAAAGCAATAATATTCATTATTTTAACTAATTATAATCAAATAAGAACGAAGGACCGATATAATGGAAAATAAAAACATTGTAGTAACTGGAGGACTCGGATTTATAGGATCTCACATTGTTGATGAACTTGTAGATAATAATAAAGTTACAATCATAGA
>ONYG01000107.1 GCA_900321995.1 uncultured Methanobrevibacter sp.
TGATTATAAGGATTTAATTTCTTTATTGACTCGCTTCTAATGAATTTATCATAATTTTCATCTAATGCTATTTTAGAAAGGATATCTTGATCATTAAAGCTTTCCTTTTCAATAATGGTGTTAATTATCTTTTTATCATTTGTGTTTTTTAATATTTCAGCTAAAATCTCATTATTTATGATTTTTTCAAGAGATCTCATTTTAACTTTTTTATCTTTTGCATTAATCACAACATCCATTAAAATAAGCTCATCATTGATTTCTTTTACTGCTGCAAATCTATTTTTATTCTTTTTATCGAATTTGGCAATCTCAGCAAATACATTTTCAACCATGCCTAATTGGTCAAAAGCAATTTGGCGAACATCACTATATTTTGCATTATAAGCAATTTCCTTTAATATGTTTGGATCGCTTATGCGTGAAGCTGCAATGGTTCTAACAAATCTGTCCTTATTATCTAGGGATAAATCCTCTAAAACATCTTGAGACTTGATTTCCATTACTGCTGCAAGCCTATTATTCCTATTGCTATGATTGAGGGCCAATTGTCTAAAACTTTCATCCTTAAACCTTTCTTCTTTTGAACGATTATCGTTTTTTAAACGTTTTTCTTTAGCAATCCTCATATCCTCTTCAGTGATATTATCAATGGAATCAAAGTCGATAGATGAATCATCAGAAGATTTAGACCTTCTAAATAACCTAGACCTAGATTTTTTAGATTTTTTATCTTTATCATTATTTCTATCTTTATCATTAGATAAATTAGAATCATTAGATTTATCATCCTTAACATCAGATTTTAAATCATCTTGTTTAGATTCATTAAAACTGGATGATTCACTAAAATTAGAATTATTATCTAAATTTTCATCCAAATCTTTATTAGACTTTTTATTTGATTTTTCTCCCTTATCTTTTTTTAAGAAACCAAATAAACCCATTTTTACACCATCAACCCATATAAAATATTAAAATAAATCAGATATAATAAAAAAATAAAATAAAATAAAATAAATAAAAAAATAATTAAATAAAAAAAAACAAAATAATTAGAATTTTTTAGAAAAATGAATCCTAAAATTTAACTGAGTTTTTTCTCTAAAACTATTATTAAAACCACACCAATTATCGCTAAAATCAAGCATACTAACCAAGAGCCAGTTAAATTAGAGGTAACCTGATTAATAGGCAATCTTAAGGTACCTACCATAATACCAATCAGGAAAGCCATTGTTGCAGATTCATAATTCTCTAAAAGATAATTCAAGATTTTAGAAAATCCTAAAATACCAATTAAAGCTCCAGCAATGAATACAACAATTTCTGTAATGTTTAATGAATTTAGGGAATTTAACATATATTCATATTGACCTAAAAGCAATAATAAGAAAGACCCTGAAATTCCAGGCAATATCATCGCACAGATAGCTATTAAACCAGATATAAATAAAACAATTAGACTATGATTAGCAGCTATTGGATTCAACCCTACAAAAATATAAGATAATACTATACCGATTATTGTTAAAATAATTAGTTTTATATTTATTTCATCCAATTTAGTGTATAATATATAAGCAGAAGCCAATATAAGGCCTAAAAAGAATGAAAAAGTGTAGGCAGTATGATACTCTAAAAGATAAGTAATGACTTTAGATAATGTTAATATAGCAACCCCAATACCTAAAATAAGTGGAATGAATAATTCAAAGTCAATTTCTTCTAACAACTTATTTTTAAATCCTTTAAAATCAAGTTTTAATAATGGTTTGATAAATCCAAATTTTATGCTGCTGATAGCATGGATTAAACGTTCATAAATACCTGTAATTAATGCAATGGTTCCTCCAGACACACCAGGGATTGTATCTGCAGATCCCATTAAGAAACCTCTGATAAAAATTAAAAATATTTCCTTTAAGTTAAAATTCATTCAAATTCCTCTATCTAAAAAATTCTTTAATTTAATAATATAAATAAATAATACAATAAAATTTATAAATAATATAAATTATTAAGTATCTATAATATAATGATTTTATTATATTATCGTATAACTATTTTTAATATTTGTATTTTAAATTTTAAATAGATATCTAAATCAGCATTATAATTATATCTTTTCACCATCATATTCATCATCACTATAACTATCACTATAATCATTACTATTACAAAAGTTGTTTTATAAAGATAAAACAATAATTACTTAACTAAGAATATAAGGGTAAAACTAAAAATAAAGCCCTCTGAGGCCTTATTTATCCCCAAAGTATATATAATATAAAAAAGATAAATTTTATTACAAGATTTTATTTCGATATGGAGGTGTAAATATATCGATAAAGATAGATTTTACTCTGATAGTTGCACTTCTGACTTTAGCATTAGTTCTAAGCATTAGTGCAGTCTCAGCTACAGAAATAAATGAAACTGATATAATTTCTACTGACTCTAATCAGAATATTGATCTTGTATCCAGTGAAAATATTATATCAGATAGTTATGATACTGCAGAGACAGAAAATGAAAACAGTACAATTAGCATTGCAAGTACTGAAGCGGTATCAAATGAAAACGAAAACGCTAAGGAAGCGTTAAGCAAGAATTCTAATGAAAAAACTTTAAATGATAATGCAGTGAGTTCTGCAGATCTATCTTCAACTGTAATTAGCATAAAGAATTCTACAGTTATTAAAGGAGATAAATTATATATTTACTTAAAGGACGGTTCCAATAAAGCTCTCAGCGGAAAGAATGTTACTTTTTACATAAAAAACAAAACCTACGCAAGAACAACTGATAGCAATGGAATGGCATCACTTGGAATTAATCTAAATCCAAAAAAATATGATGTTTCCATATTTTTTGACGGAGACGATGATTATCGCTCCTCAATGAAGAACTTTACATTAACTGTACCTAAAGTAAATACTAATATAAGTGTTTCAAATCTAAGTGTCGTTAGAGGAAGATACTTTTATGCTTATTTAAAAGATCATAATAATAATGCACTTAAAAACAAGACTGTAAAGATTAGCATTTCTAAAAGCACATATACAAGAACAACAAATTCAAATGGAAGAATCAGCCTGAAAATTAATCTGAAAGTTGGAACATACTCCACAAAGGTTACTTTTGCAGGAGATGATGTATACGCTGCTAGTTCATTATCTGCTAATATAAAGTCTACTACACTAAAAACTGTGATTACAATTCCGGATACAACTATTGTCAGAGGAAAATGCATATACTTCTACCTAAAAGACAGCGACGGAAACGCACTATCCGGACAAACAATAAAAATCAAATTTGACA
>ONYG01000231.1 GCA_900321995.1 uncultured Methanobrevibacter sp.
AAAATTAAAGAAAAAAATATAGAAAAAGAAAATAAGAAAAATAAAATTAAAGAATAAAAATTAATAAAAATTAATTAAATTATTCTTTTTTAAACAATTCAGCAGATTCTTCAAGTGCCTTAACTGCAGCCAATGGCTTACCTGCCAACATATTAATAGAAGCGCCTCCACCACTACTAATATGATCCATTTTATCGCCATAGCCTAAATTGACACAAGCTGCTGCAATGTGTCCTCCACCAATGATTGAAAAACCTTCAGAAGATGCAATTGCATTGATAATATCTTCAGTACCGATTGCAAACTTAGGATCTTCAAATACTCCTGCAGGACCATTTGCAAATATAGTTTTAGCATCTCTAAGCATTTTAGAATATTTAATCAAAGATTTTCTACCAATATCAAAAATAGAAGCATCAGGAATGTTTTCAATAGGCACATCAGCCCTATCCCCTAAAACGCTGACTGCAACATCTTCAGGATAGATAATCTTATCAGGGAATCTTTCAATAAGATCTCTACACTTATCAACCATATCCAAATAGCCTCTAGCTTCAATGAAGTTCTTATTTGTTGACTTAATGTCATATCCTGCTGCCCAAATGAATATATTAGCAACTAGACCTGAAACAAGCACATAATCTGCAGTTCCATTCTCTAAAACATTTTCAGTAACCATGATGGAATCATCAGCTTTCATACCGCCTAATGCAAATACACAAGGGTGCTGTACATTCGCTAAAGCATTTCCAATTACAGTTAACTCTTTTTCCATAACTCTGCCTGCTGCAGAAGGAACCACTCTAGTAAATCCTACCAATGAAGTTTGAGACCTATGAGCTGCAGCGAATGCATCATTAATAAAAATATCAATCAAAGGACTTAGTTTCTTAACGAGAACAGAGTTAGCCTCCTCTTCAGGAGAACGTTTTAATTGTTCTTCAGAATAAAACCTTACATTCTCTAAAAGCAATATTTGTCCAGGCTCCAAAGCTAAAATAGATTCTCTAGCTCTTGATGAGAATATTGAATCTACATATTTCACTTCTAATCCAACTGCTTTAGATAAAACTTCAGCATGTTGCTCAAAAGTGGTAAAATCGTTTTTACCTGGACGACTTTGATGAGCTAAGATAACTGTTTTTGCCCCTTTCATAGATAATTCCTTAATGGTCTCAGCATGCAATTTCATACGAGTATCATCTAAAATAATTCCAGAATTAGGGTCTACTGGAGAATTAATGTCAATTCTCATTAAAACAGTCTTTCCCTTTACATCAAAATCATCAATAGTATTAAACTCAGCCATATTTTCACTCGAAAAATTATACAATAATTATAAAAAAAATAATTTTAATAGAAATAAAATTAAATTTTACTTACTAAATCTAATAAAGCATCTTTAGGACTTTCCGCCTTGATAATTCCAGAAGCTAAAAGAACTCCTTCTGCACCTAATTCAATAGCTGCAGCCATATCATCACCAGTTGAGATTCCTGCACCACAAAGAACCTTTACATTTTTATTGATGGATTTAACTTTAGATACGCTTCCTTCAACAACTTCAGGTTCTGCTTGGGATACTGGAATACCAGTTCCAATAAGTTCAGGCGGTTCCACTGCCACATAATCTGGAGCAAGAGTAGCAGCTGCCATACTAGTTTCAACATTATTTGTGCAGACACATGATATCAAATCAGCCTCTTTAGTTTTTTGAACTATTTCTGCAATGTCTGCAAGTGTCATTCTACATTCAGAGTGATTTAATAAAGTTCCATCAACACCATTAGCAACAAAACTTTCAAAAAGATTGCCTCCGGTATGGCCTCCAGGAGATATAGCATCAATATGTTGAGCCAAAACAGGAATACTTGTTTCGTCCTTAATTCTATAAATATCAATAGCTTGTGGAACAGCCACCATAGCAATACCAGACTCTTCTTTAGCACTTTCTAAAGCTTTTGCTAATTCTAATGCATTATTTCCACTAGATTCTAAATAAGTTTTAAAATTTAATATAACAACAGGTGTTTTAAGACTCAAATTAAATCCTCCCAATAAAGCGAATAATCTTTTTAATAAAATTTATATCCAATCAAAAACAATTAATTTGAAATATATTTTTTAAAAAATATGCCATAATTAATTCTTAAAATCAGATATATTCTTTTAAAATACAATTAAATTAATAAATTAGTATAAATAAATAAATTACTAGAATTTTAAATAAATAACTAATATATTATTAATAAAATATTTATAATTAATTATATTTAAATTATTTTAAAATGATAAAAAAAACTATAATTAATTTTATTTAATTAATTTTAAATGATTAAAAACACTAAAAAAAAAATCCAAATAATAAAATTAAAAAAGGTTAATTAAAATTTTCAAAAAAGAAATACTGATTTTTATGACATTCACTAAAGAAGAACAGGAAAAGTTAGAATATAGCGGATATAGGTTTGTTGGAGAGCATGGACATGCAGCTGCTAAGATTTGCCATTGGACTAGAAAAAGCATGGTGAATGAAGGAGTCTGTTATAAGGAACAATTTTATGGAGTTAAATCACACAGATGTCTCCAAATGTCTCCAGCAGTGCCATTTTGTCATCAGAAATGTTCCTTCTGTTGGAGAGACCTAAGTCAAACCAGAACAGAATGGGAAGGAGAATACGATGATCCAAAAACAATCATAGAAGGTGCTATAAAAGCTCAAAACAATCTTTTATGTGGTTTTGGTGGAAACAAAAAGGCTGACAAGAAGAAATTAGAAGAGTCTAAAAAGCCAACTAATGCAGCGATTTCCCTTGCAGGGGAACCTACTTTATATCCAGAAATTGATGAGCTTATTGGAGAGTTCCACAAGCAAGACTTTACCACTTTCCTTGTAAGCAATGGAATGTATTGGGAAAAATTAGGAAACCTTGACAACGAACCAACTCAACTATATGTTTCCTTAGATGCACCTAACGAGAAAGTGTACAATGCCCTTTGTAACCCTCAAATAAATGAAGGTTGGAGTAATTTAAATAAGACTCTTGAATTAATGCCAAGTATAGACAACAACACAGCTATTAGGATCACTTCAGTTAAGGGAAAAAACATGATTAATGCTGAAGAATATGGGAAACTAATCAATAAGGCAGACCCAACTTACATTGAAATAAAAGCATATATGTTTGTAGGATCTTCCAGAAAACGATTAAGCCTTGACAATATGCCTAGCTTTAATGAAGTTTGTGATTTTGCTCAAAGAATAGCTGATGAGACTGGTCGTGAATTAACAAAATATTCCGAAGTCAGTAGAGTTGTTTTATTAGAATAGGCACTTTTAATTAATTATAATTTTATTAAATTACATTCTTTTTTTTAAAAAATAAAATAATTCTTAAATAACTAAAAATAGTAAAAAAAGTTAAAAAATATTTAAAATAGTAAAAAAAACGTTTAAGAATAGTAAAAAAAAATTAAAAAAGAAGAAAAAGAAAAAATAGAAGAATAAAGTTTAAAGTAGCTAAATCTATTTAGCTGCTTCTTTTGCTTTTATCTCTTCACACATTTCAACTGCTTTTTTAGCAGCTTCTTCTAATGAAATTTCATAAGGAATGCCTGCTTCATCAAAGATTCTTTGACCTTCCTCTTCATTAGTACCTGTGAGTCTGATTACAATATTAACCTTGCTTTTAGATGCCTTAAGTGCAGCGATAACACCTCTAGCAACATCATCAGCTCTTGTAATACCACCAAGAACATTTAAGAAAACAACTTTAACAGGAGAGTAGTTTAAAACTAAACTTAAAGCTTTCTTAATAGACTCATCAGACGCTCCACCACCAATATCTAAGAAAGTTGCCGGTTTACCACCATACAATGTAACCATATCCATACCAGTTAAGGTTAAACCTGCACCATTTCCAATAACAGCAATATCACCATCAAGCTTTACGAAAGCAAAGTCTTTCTTCTTAAATCTGTTTTGTCTTACTTGGTCTTGGTGACGGAATAAAGCGTCATTTTCGATTTCCAATTTTGCATCTGCAGCGATTAAACCATCTTCAGTTAAAATAAGAGGGTTGATTTCAGCCACTTCAGCATCATACTTATCATAAACATTATAAAGTTTCCAAATGATGTTTCCAATTGGAGAGACTAATTCAGAACCTACACCCATTTTACGAGCGATTTCACGAGCTTCATAAGGTAAAAATTCTTTTAAAGGATCAACATTATATCTAATAATCTTTTCTGGAGATGTTTTAGCTAATTCTTCAATTTCAACCCCACCTTCAGCACTTGCCATAATAATTGGAGTTTTATTAGCTCTGTCATTAGAAACACTTAAGAAGAATTCTCTTTGAATATTTGCCTTTTCTTCAATAAGCAAGTGTTTTACTTCTTCACCTTTAATTTCTAAATTCAATAGTTCCCCTGCTATGTCAAATGCTTGACCTGGGTTATCTGCAAACTTAATACCTCCAGCTTTACCTCTTCCACCAACTAAAACTTGGGATTTTAAAACAATAGGTCTGCTAAATTCAGTAGCCACTTCCATTGCTTCTTCTGGAGAGTATACAACATGTCCTTCTAAAATTTTAATTCCTTCACTTTCAAAAACTTTTTTTGCACTATGTTCAAAAAACTTCATT
>ONYG01000089.1 GCA_900321995.1 uncultured Methanobrevibacter sp.
TAATCACACATTAGTTTAATCTTGATACAATAATATATATTTTAAATGTGAATATATAAACATGTCGAAAAGAAATAAATAATTATTAAAAAATCATTGAAAAAGTAAAAGTGTAAAAAAAGTTAAAGTGTAAAAAAAGTAAAATTGTAAAAAAAAGTAAAATTGTAAAAAAAGTAAAATTGTAAAAAAAAGTAAAAAAAGAATTTAAAATGATTAAAAAATAATTATTCTTTAATCATACCCATAATATCTTCACGATAGTACAATCCGATTACACAGATAATCAGGAATAATAATCCACCGACACCCGCAACCCTAAATGTTTCCTCATCAAGGGATAAAGATTTTGCAGTTAGACTTTCACTAGCAGATGGACTTGCTCCCCCTGCTGATGCAGAGCTTGGAGATACGCTTGAGCTTCCAGAGCTTCCTGCAGAATTTCCGCTTGAGCTTACAGATGAACTTCCATCAGAAATTCCAGAGTCTCCTCCACCATTTCCAGTTTTATAAGCAGATCCAGTTCCGTTTTCATATTTGGTATTTTGCTCATCATCTTGGGTATCATCATTAGAGTCTTGATTTCCCATAAGATCATCAATCAATTTTTGATAGCAATCCTTATAGTAATTCATATCATCAGAGTTTACAGTTTGAGTTTCACCCCAATCGTTAAGACTTCTTTTATCTTCTCCCACATCGAGAATTGCATCGCCTTCGCCAGTGCCATTACCAGCCTCAAGATAAGCCATGGAATCTACAAAGAAAACGTTATAGTTTACTCCATTGACAGACAGTTTTGAATTAAAGTTAGGTAAACCGCTTACATAGCGACCATTTTTATCAACTATAGTGAAAACATAAGAGTTGCCGTTTTGACGAGACTTAATGCTATAGCCCTTGCTCATAATGATTCTAGTACAGCGTCTTGCAGCAAAGTTTTCGCCTATGGTCACAGTATATTGGCCTGCAGTTCTCATGTCCAACTGCCCATTATCTGAAAAGTAATTCTTTTCTAAGCTTAAGTTTCCTTTGACACCAGTGAAATCATAATCAAAGAGAATTCCATATCTTCCATTATCAGTGACTACATTCTGTCTGAAAGTGAAATTGCTTACGCCATTATTGATAAGCAATCCATCTCCATTATGTTTAATGGTATTGTTTATAATAGACACATTACTAAAGGAATTTGGAAAATCAATAGCAGTATACCAGTTATTAATGATATTTCCTTGAATTAGCACATTACGTGCATTTGCACCGAAGTAAATTCCACTAGACTCAATACGGTTGTCAAAGCCAATTATTCTGTTATTAAGAACACTAATCTTATTCTTATTGTCTATGTCTTTAAGATTTATGCCTATATTGCCACTCTTATCTGGAGTTATGTTATTTTTAGATATGACTATTCCTCCAGACTTAGATATGTCAATTGCAGTGTTAAATCTTAAGAATTGATTCTTGTCTATTTTAGAATCATGAACATTCTCTAAGATGATGGCTGTCCGTTTTGTAAAGATTTTATTTTTTGATATGCTTATATTAGACACACCATTCGCCTCTACAAAGGAATCTGCAATATCTGCAGTAAAACCTGAAATATTAGTTCCAGACCCTCCTTTTAATATAGTAAATACCGGCAAGCTATAAGTCATGTTAATGACTGTGCCAGATTTGCTTATAATATTTAAAGGCTTATTGACTTTCAAGTTTAAATTTTTATAGAAGGAACCTGTAAACTGAATTGTACTTCCAGGTGTTGCATTTTCAATTATTTTTTGAATATAAGCACTATTTAAAGAACTATTATCCGGAATAACTATCAATTGAGGATTTTGAATAATACTCGCATCATTAGTGGAATTTAAATCTGTACCATTTCCATTTGAATCATCATTAATAGCCGAATTGTCTGAAATTTCTGAACTTGAATTATAATTTTCTATCGAATCATTAGAATTAGGATTTTTACTTATTAAATCACTAGAATTAATTAAATCCAAATCTTGACCATTATTTGAACTGGAACTTTCATCCAATACATCATCAAAGCCATTTAATGAATCTGATGAAGAAAGCTTATGTGAAGAAAGTACAAATGATGAGTCCTCAAGGTCACTGCCAGAATGATCATTTGTCAAAGGATTTTGAGAATGATACGAAGTGAAATCTGTATCAGAAACTGCAGCTACAGATTGAACACACATGAAGAATATTAAAAATAAAAATATTAATAATATTCTTTTATTGATATATTCACCTCCTATAAAAAATATAATAGTATAAAACAAATCATATAATACTTTATTATTAATTCAACAATTAAATACAAAATTAATTAAAGATTTAAACCTATTTAATAAAAATAGGAATCATCTAAAATCCATACAAAGTAGACAAAATTTAAGATAAATCTGCCTATTATGATGTGTACTATATTACTTAAAATATAAAAAACTTTCTAATTATTGGATATGAAATTAAAAAATAGACGAAAAATTCGATAAAAACATAACATCATGAAGATGATATTTAAAATAATTCATATCATTATTTAATTTTATAAATTAAAAATAATAAAAAATAATCAATTATAATAAAAATAAAGATTAAATTAATTTTATTTAATAAAAATAAAAGAAAATAACCATTATTATATAAAAATAAATAAATTTTTTTAAAAATTAATAAATGATAAACTTTATATTACACATCGATGAAATATAGTATTGCTAATATTAGTTATTAATTAATCCACTGCGAAGTTAAAGATTATTTATTATCAAACGACAAGCAACTGATTAAATAACCAATAATGTTAGTATTAAATTAAAATATGTTAAATTTTGATTGGAGATTTAATTTAAAATATTTTGATTTAAAACAATTATTTCAATTTAAAAAAAAAATCTTAATGGAGAAAAAATATGAATAAAAAGATTATATTATCTCTCCTTTTAGTATTATTAGTTGCAATATCTCTTTCAGCTGTTGCTGCAGCAGATAACAATGCTACTGCAAATGACGGAACCGATACCGAAGAGATAGGACCTAGTGCAGATGCAGTAGAAATCCAAAATAAGATTGATAATGCTCAAGATGGAGACACAATTGAATTAGAAAATAAAACTTATAATGTAACAGGAGCTACCTTTACATTAGATAAACAAGTGACTGTTAAAGGCAATGGTGCAACCATTGCTGCAAGCGGTGCAGAACAAGGCGGACAAGGCGCACTTATTGTCGCAACAGTAGCTGGAACCTCCTTTGAAGGAATTACTTTCGTTAACACTGACGGTCACAAAGCATACGGAGAAAAAGTTTCAGGATACGCTATCCAATTAGCTATTGAAAACGGTAGTGTTGACAACTGTGCTTTCATCGACTGGGGCAGTGGTGTTTATGGTAGAGGAGCTTCATTCTGTACCATTTCCAATTCTTACTTCAACGGATCCTCTACAAAAGTAACTAATGGAGGAACTAAAGAATCAGGTACAAAAGCTATCAACCTTATGGGTTCCCACGACATTACTGTAAAAGGATGTACCTTTGAAGGACAAGTTCTTGATGGTATTTCCATTGCAAGTAACTCAGGTAACAACATAATGACTGATAACACTTTCATTGAAAACTGTTACGCTATCTACTTCGGTGGAGCTTCCACCCAAGGATGTGTAATTGCTAACAACACATTCATCAGATGTGGATGGTGTGAAGATGAAGAAGGAAATATCATCTTTAAAGACTTACCTATAATCAGTACCCAAAAAGCTGCAAACGGATATATCATTGCAGACAACATTATTGAAGCAACTGAAGGATCCCTCTTCATGAAAGCGGAATCTGGTAATACTGCACACGGATACCCAAGTACCATTGGTGACATTAACATTACAGGCAACACTATTACCACTGCTGAAGGCGCTTCTCCAGAATCTGTAACTTTCATGTACATCTTAAGTAACTCTGGACCTTTAAACCCATATGCACCTATTGCAATCGTTAACAACACCATCGAATCAGGCATCACTCCTGTAACCGTATGGTATGCTGACTGGGATAACGAAGAGGGCACTGTAATTCCTGCAGCAGAACTTGCAAAAACCATGATCAATACTGTAGAAGTTAATACTGCAGAAGGAACTGCAACTGTAGCATTATTAGATGTAAACGGTGCTCCTCAAGCAGGCAAAGCTCTTTCCTACATCATCAATGGCGGAGACGAAGTAAATGCAACCACTGATGAAAACGGTCAACTTGTAATCTCTGTTAATGATGAAAACACAGAAGAAAAAACTGGCGAATACACTATTGCTATTTCCTTTGCTGGAGATGACAAATTAGCTCCAAGTTCCACTAATATTGCACTTAAGAGTACTGCTAGTGAAAAAATTGCAACCCAAATCCAAGCAGATAACTTAACTGTCGAATCAGTATCTAGTGTTGACGGTAGAGTAGGAGACTATTTCAAATACTACTTACGTGATGCTGAAGGAAACCCTATTGTAAATAAATTAATTTATATAGGATTTAACGGACACACTTATACTTCTACCACTGATGAAAACGGCTGTGCTAAAACTCAAATCAACCTTGCTAAAGAAGGAGGATACACCTTCGCTGTATGTTTCCTCGGTGATGAAGAATACAACTCATCCTTTGCTGTTGCTAAAATCACTGTTACCAAACAAACTCCTAAATTAACTGCAAAAGCTGCTACTTACAAAGCTACTGCAAAAACCAAATCTCTATCAATTACATTCAAATCCAAATTCGGAAATGTAGTTTCTGGTAGAACAATCAAGGTTACCGTAAACGGTAAAACCTACACTGCAAAAACCAATTCTAAAGGAGTTGCAACTGTAAAAGTAAGTATTAGCAAAAAAGGAACTTACACTTACACTGCTTCATTCGCTGGTGACAATATCTTTAAAGCAACTTCAGCAAAAGCAAAACTTGTAATTAAATAAGGTTTTAAATTTGGAAAAGTAATTTATTTACTTTTCTACTTTTTCTTTTTTTAAAAAATTTTTATCTTTTTATTCTAGAACCCTATCTTTTTCTATTCATAACACACAATTTTAGACCTATGATCTATTTAAACATTTAATATTTTGCCATATTTTCTATTCAATAGACTACGCTCCAATCAAACCACTAGAATCTTTTGAACATATTATCTATTCAATAGACTACACTCCAATCAAACCACTGAAATCTTTTGAACATATTTTCTATTCAATGAAAAATATTAAATTATTTAATTAAATAAAAAATAATATTTGAATAAAATAAAAATTATTTGCTTATTTTTAATAAAAACTCTTAAAAAAAATACCCAATATAATTAATAAACTAAAATAAATATAGAAAAAGATTAATAAGTAAAAAAATATAGATAAGAATATTCTTTCATAATGATAAAATATATTTATAACAATCGTTAAATATAATAATATAATAAAAATAGTTTATATAATAAAAATTAAATTAATTATTAGGAACATAATTTAAGAAAAGGGAGAAAGTATGAAAAACAAAAGACTGATATTGATTTCTTTACTATTGCTTCTTACAATAATCAGCGCAGGTGCAGCTGTAGCTAGCGAAGATATCAGTATAGAAAATAAATCTGTTGACAATGGAGATATGAGCATCATTGCAACAGATATTAATGAGGAACTAAATTCAAATGCCCAAAATGACAAAAATTTGGCAAGTGATTTAGAAAAATCAGAGTTAGAGACTGATTTAGAAGAATCCATTTTAGAAAGCGAAGTAAAAGAGAATTCTAAAGAGAGCATAAAAGATAAAAATAATTTAAAATCTAACAAGCTCGCATCTACAATCACTGTAGACGGTTCTGCATATAACCAAATGTCAAACCCAACAATACAAAATGCAATCGACAGTGCAAATGCAGGGGATACAATAATAATTACAGGAACTGAATATGTCCACTGCCACTTCATCATCAACAAGCAATTGACAATCATCAGCGAAGTTGGAACAACAATGAGCCCATGCCCTTCTAACAGACGTGGATCTGGAGCTATAGGAATATTTTACATAAGCCCAGAAGCTAGCGGAACCATAATAAAAGGATTTAATTTAACAAATACCTATGGAGATTCAGATGACTATGGAATCCTCATCAGAGGTGCAAATGGCGTTGAGATAGAAAACTGTACAATCAATACAGTTAGTGATGGAGATGGAATAAGAGTAGAAAACACAGAAAACACCCTTATACACAACTGTCTTATTCAAAACTCCAATATAGGAATAAACCTTACTGCCTCCACTAAAACAAGCATTACAAACAATAACATTACAGGCAATACAATTACTGGAGTAAATGTTGGGCTAAACAATAAAAACACAACTATCCACACTAACAACATAACTTATAACCAGCATAGTGGAATAGACCTTTACTCTGGAGAATACATTTACATCATAAACAACTTCATAGGATACAATCAAAACCCAAGAAGCTCCAGCGGTGCAGGAATCTATGTAAACAACAACATCACTAAAGTTGAAATCAAAGGAAACTTCATTAAGCAAAATGGACAATATGGTGTTTTAAACGATTATCGCGTAAGAAACATGAATGCAAATATTGGTGCTGAAAACTTGGAGATAAACAACAACAACTATTTCCTTGGACACACTGAAAGAATAGCTTACCATATTGAATATAGCAAATATAAAGGCGGACCATTTAATTACGACAGCGAAAATGATGTATATATATATGTTGGAGACGGAAATGGAAATTATGACATTGGCAAAACTGTAGTTTACCTTGGATATGCATTCTTTAGAGATGAAACCGTTTGTGGAGCTACCTTATTTAAGGCACCAGATGTTACTTGGGGTAACGACGTTTACAAATTAGAGCTTAGCCCAATGACACAAGTTAAAAAGGGAGTCTATTCTGTATCTATCATAGATAAAAATGGAAATGTTGCAAAGGACTTAAGCTCAATTTATGTTACATTCTACTTAAATAAAAATAACAATTATGCAGACCCTCAAGAGGGAGACATATACAAAACTGTGCTAATGCAAAATGGTACTGCAACTGCTGATTTCACTGATGTGGAATTTGCCGAAAGCAACAATACAATCATTGCATCTTTCCCTGGACTTTACTCCTTATACACAATCAATCCATATGTTAAATTTGAGGTTAATGATTCAGACATTCCAGGAACATACAGAAACACTGAAATCGATGCTAAAAACACTAATCTTGTCCCATCTTCTGGAGAGTACCTTACAGCAAAAATAATTGATGAAAACGGAAACCCAGTAGCAGGCGCAAGCATAAGCATAAAGATTGATGGAGTCTCCAAAACATACGAAAAAATCAGTGCTGCAAACGGAGAAATTAAGCTAAAAATTAACCTTGCAAAAGAAAAGACATATAAGGTCACATTTACTTTCAATGGAAATGAGAATTACAACAAAAGTTCAAAAAGCGTAAATTTAGTTATCAAAAAGCAAACTCCAAAAATCAACAGCTCAAATGTGGAACTCATTCCAAGTTCTGGAGAGAAATACGAAGCTAAATTCACAGATGCAAACGGCAATCCAATAGCAGAAAAAGAAATGACTTTTACTGTTGGAAAGCACACTTACACAAAAACAACAGATGCAGATGGAATAGCAAAATTGACCATTAACCTTGCAAAAGAGGGAAAATATACAGTTACAATAAAATTCCCTAAAACCAATCAATATAATGCTGTTTCAAAAACAAACACAATTACTATCAAAGCTGGTGCAAACAAGGTAACAATCACAAGTTCTGATAAGACATACATTCCAAAATCTGGAGAATACTTTAGCATAAAGCTTAGCGACAAGGATGGAAATTCCTTATCTGGAAAGAAAGTCACATTTTCAATAGGAAGCAAGACATATGCTAAAACCACAAACGATGAAGGAATAGCTAAACTTGCAATTAACCTTGCAAAATTAGGCAAGTACAGCATGACAACAAAATTTGCAGGAGATGAAATCTATTCTCAAGCAAGCAAAACCAATACTGTAACAATCAAAAAAGCTAGTGCAAAGCTCATAACTTACAATAGAACATATGTCAATAAGTCTGGACAATATTTCACTGCAAAGCTAACTGACAATAATGACAATCCATTAAGTGGAGAAAACATCACTCTCAATGTAGGAAAAGGAAGCTATACAAAAACAACTGATGAAAATGGAATGGTGAAACTAAAAATCAATCTTGTAAAGAACTACAATATCACAAGCAAATTTGCAGGAAATGCACAATACAACGGCATAACAAATATTAACACCATTACAGTTACAGATGAAATAGAAAAAGCTTATATTGATAAAAACCTTAAAAATGATGAGATTCAAAGAATCATTGATGAGATAAGCCCTAATTATAGCGTAGAATTCCTTGGAAAGGAATACAATGACATAAGCCTAAACGTCAACAAGACACTAGTCATTTATAGCAACATAAACACTACATTAAACGGTAAGGCAGCTTCACCTGTTTTCACATTAAGTGGAGACAATATTGCAGTAAGTTATTTTAACATCAATGCAAACTCTAATGATGGAGAAGGATATGGAATAATACTCAACAATACAAAAGAAGCAGTCATAGATGGAAACAATATACAAAACATATTGAATCCAGACATTATGGATGACTATAGAAATGGAAGCACAATCTTGCCAGGACATGGAATTGAGCTTTTAGATAGCTTCGATGCATTGATTGAAGGAAATGACATAGGATTCTTTGAAAGCGGAATTTATACAGAATACTCAAATGGCACACTAATGAGAGAAAATAAGGTAGCAAACAATAATTATGGTATTAAATATGGATTCGGCAATGCAAATACTGAAATATTCAACAATACCATAATCGACAACATTGGATGGTACACTGAAGAGGTTCCAGAGGGACCAAGAGGATACGGATTATACTTTAACAGTTCAGCAGTAAACGTTACAGTTTACCTAAACAACATCAGCAATAACTATATAGGAATATCTGTTGACTCAAATAACAGTACAGGAATTGTCATAACCAGCAATCTAATTGCAGACAATTCACTAGAAGGAATCAGATTCAATGCAGGCTATGACTTAGCTGAAAATGCAGTTGAACCACTGATTACAGATAATGCAATTTATAGAAATGCTGAAGGTCCAAGCCTAATGATCCTTGGTGAAATGAGTGCAAATCCATTTGGAATATATGGTCCTGGCCAATGGAATGACAGCTTAAAGCTTCAAATAGCTCCTAATTGGTATGGTGTAAACCAGCTTAGAACCTGGGACAATGACACTGGAATTGTAGGAGTTGGAACAATGTGTCCAAGAATCAAGACCACTACAATTAAATTTGACAAGCTTGAATCAGTTGGCCCTGGAAGCTATAAAATAGACTTGTATAAAAACGGAAGCTTTGCAAGCAATCTTGCAAGCTTTGACATGTATGCTACATTGAATAAGAATTCAGAGAAAAAGGCAGAAGTTCATTTCTATGTGGAAAATGGAACAGGCACATTCACCTTTGATAAGGCAAATTACCTTGAGTCTGGAAACACTATAGAACTCTCTGTAGGATCCTTGATAAATGTGGTAGACAGAATATACACAAGCTTCTTCATTTATGACGTTCCAAATGAGGAAATTCCTGCTTAAATGAATATTGTTGTGTTAATCTTAAATAAAAAATATTAATTTATTTTTTATTTTTCTCCCTTTTTTCTTTTTTAGTTGAATTTTATTTTTTATTTTATCTTATTTTTTACAGTTTTATATTTTTTCTATTATCTTTCTATTAATTCCTATTTTTCTATTTTTTTATATTTTTTCTATTTTTCAATCATTAAAGTATACTATTTTGAAGAGAATTTTCGATAGGAAAATACTTACAAAATAATTAAAAATAACTATAATTATCATATAGTTTACTCAATTTCAAATAATATAATTCATCAATTAATTAAAATAATAAAATGAATAATAAAATTAAATGTTTTGTAAAATTGTAATCTATATCAGTTTGATAAAAAATAAAAATTTAATCTAAATTAAATTTTGCAAAAAAATTAGTTAATGTTAAAGAATGAAAAATATAAAGAATAAAATTTTAAAAAAAGAAAAAAGAAAAATAGAAAAGTAGAATGGAATAAATCAAACTAAAGTTTGACTATTCATCTAAAATTTCGTAATAAGCCCCTTCTGCACATGGAATACATACAGGTTTTCCACCACGATTCAAGTGGCGACCATCAGTAACTTTTTCACCACAGACAGAACAGAATACACTGGTATGAGGTTTACCAGGCATTTGAGAAGGTTTTAATTCCACATGAACTTTTTCTACATTGAATAGCTCTTCTGCAGGAGTTCTCTTAAACCTTTCAATCATTTCGTCTCTGGTTTCTCTTTTCTTTTCTTGCTTATTAGCATCTGCATCAGATACCCTAATAGCTTCACCAGTATCCATATTATAGAAAGTCACTGCAAATTTACCATAATACATTTGTTTTAATGATCTTTTACCCATAGAACATTTAGTCACTGATTGAACTGCATCAGACATGCATCTATCAATCTCTAAAAATACAATAAGGTTTTTATGACGTTGGTTTAATTCAAAACCCATTAATTCCATTCCGTACATTGCAAGTTTAGTACCAATAGCAATTCCACCACAGATTTCTCCATGGAATTCACCAGCCTTAGCTAATTGTTCTTCATAGTCTTCTACGCTAACCATATTAACACCAAATTTATTTTAATATAACTTCTTTATTATATAATAACTTTCACAAGATATTAATTTTTAAATAATCCTTAGAAAATCTTTATAATACTATTAATTTTTAAATAATTTTAAAAAATTTTTATAATAATTAAATACAATAAACAGATTTAAATAATCTTTTGAATTTTAACACTCTAAATGACCAAATTATTATTTAGAATACTTATTAGAATAATTACTCATAACCAACTCCAAATTAGTCTTTAAAGGAACACAGATCTTCCTATTGTCTTCTAATTCCACAAGTTTCACATCAATTCCATAGGCCTTATGAAGATTTTCCTCAGTTAAAACATCCTCTGGAGTTCCAAAGTCAATGAAACTTTTATCTTTCATAATAGCTACTTTCGAAGCTGCTAAAAAAGCATGATCTGGATAATGTGAAGACATGATGACTGCAAGGCCAAGCTCAGATAACTGTTCTATCATCTCAAGAAGTTTTATTTGATTGCCAAAATCAAGATGATTTGTAGGTTCATCAAGAATGAGCAAATCTGGCTCTTGAGCTAGCACTCTTGCTAAAAAGACCAATTGACGTTCACCCCCGCTTAGATTAGTATAACTTTTATCCTTTAAATCTTCTATTCCAAGGGTTTTCAATGCATTTAAAGCAATTTCCTTATCTTCGGTGCGGGGAGATGAAGATAAATTAATGTAAGGAGACCTGCCCATTAAAACAACATCAAATACCTTAAATGGAAATGATGGAACATGCCCTTGAGGAATGTAACCAACAAGCTTTGCAATTTCATTGAAAGAAAGCTCTTTAATGTTTGTTCCATTCAATAGGATTTCTCCTGAATTGACTTTATGAAGACCATTTAATGTTTTTATCAAAGTAGTTTTTCCTGTTCCATTAGGACCTAAAATACATAAAACATCCCCCTTTTCAATTGAAAAGTTTATATTCTCAAATACAATAGGAGAATCCTTTTCATAAGAAAATGAAACATCTTTTACTTCAACTAATTTTGTCATAAAAACACCTACAACCATATAAAAACTAATAAACACAATCCAGATATAATAATTAGAATATAAGTTAATTGTCATAAATTCTATTAACTAACTCCATTCAGAATAACCTTTTCTAAGCAAGTAAAGGAATAACGGAACCCCAATAATTGCAGTTAAAATACCTATAGGAATTTCAATTGAAATGAAAGTTCTTGATATATTATCAATTAAAAGCAAGAAACTTGCTCCAATGCTTAAGGAAGCTGGAAGAAGTATCTTATGGTCTGGACCTACAATGATACGGGTCATATGAGGAACAACAAGACCTATCCATCCAATAATACCACTTATGGAAACTGCAGCAGATGTAACTAAAGTACATGCTATAATAACAATCAGCCTAAGTCTGGAAGGATTCAAACCTAATGATTGGGCTTCCTCATCACCCATTGACAATACATTCAAATGCCATCTTAAAATCATAATCACTATTATTCCAATCACTAAAGGAAGAATTATCATAGCCAACTTATCAAAATTGACTGCAGATAAACTGCCCATAAGCCAATAAGTAATTTGAGGCAACTTATCATAAGGGTCTGCCATAAACTTAGTTCCTGAAATCAATGCATTGAAGAATGCAGAAACTGCAGTACCTGAAAGGACAAGAAGCAAGATTCCACCTGCCTTATAAGTTTTGGATATGGTAAAAGTAATGAATACTGCAACAAGACCAAAAACAAAGGCAGACAATTGAATTAATGCATTTCCAGCATTCGCCAAAATAGCAATAGCCGCTCCAAAGCCTGCTCCCATAGACACACCTAATAAATCAGGTGAAACTAGAGGGTTTTTAAATATCCCTTGGAATGAAGCACCTGCTATAGATAAAGCTGCACCAACAAGCAAAGCTGCAATAATCCTAGGCAATCTTATAGTGAATACTATAGAATTCAATTCAGATGATACAACTAAAGATGGAAATATAGGACTTAAAATAGTTTTAATTACATCTATAGGCGCCACAGGATATCTTCCTAACATGAAAGATAAGAAGAATAAAAATATAGGCAATGCTATCAATAGCAAGTAAACAACCACATTATCAATTGATAAAGAAGAATTTTCACTCATAAATCCAAATCCTAAAATAATTCAACAACCCATAAAAAAATAAAATAAAATAAAATATAAAAAATTATATAAAAATTGCATTAAATAAGAATCTCAGCTATTTAATCATAAGTCTGACTCTTTTATACCAGAAGAAGTCAATATTTCCTTAGCTTGATCATCACTTAAGTCATAATGATAGAAATTACTATAGAACTCTTTAGTAGCTCCAAGCATATCAATATTAGAATACTTATCTGGATAAATGACTTTAGCAGTCCAAGGAACACCAATGATTATATTAGCACCTGGTGGCCTGTCGAACCATTTGAATGGAGACTGTGGAGAAATGTAGACCTGATGATTCTTAACTGCCTTTACACTTGCCCACTTGGAATCATTGTAAACATTATTATAGAAATCCTCATCAGTCGCTATAATAACTTCCGGATTCCACTTCATGACTTGTTCAATAGAAACAGTCAATTCACTACCACTGTCTTTGATTTCTGTGTCTGCCACATTTTTACCGCCAACAAGTGATATCAATTGACCATGTGATGCACCACTTGCATAAGTGGATAATCCATCCTCTCCAGAAGCATAATAAACTGTTTTCTTCTGGGAATCTGGGATGTTTTTCGCAGTGGATTGAACTTCTGAGAGATATTTGTCATTGAATTCGATAAGCTTATTTGCATTATCTTCAGTACCTAAAAGCTTTCCTAAAAACTCTATAGTGTTATCAATTTTTGTAACATTTGTATTGTCAGTTACAGCGACAACCGGAAGTGCACCAAATTTCTCCTGTCTTTCATCAACAGTTGACAAGTCAACGCCCATTCCCTCATCAATTCCTTCTACAACAATGTTTGGTTCTGAAGCTATGAACTCTTCATAATTACCGTCTTGACTTCCGAACCATCCCCCAATTACTGGGAAGGAATCTTTGTACTGATCTGGAACATAAGCCAATTCCTCATCAGTCCACTGGAAGTTAACGCCAGCCAACTTTTCAGGAGCAATCATATAAATAATTGTAGTCATAGGTGGACTTGTAGCAACCACCCTATCAATACTACTTGAAATATTTATAGTCCTATTTGCCATATCAGTTATTGTAGTATTGCCATCAGATGAAATTGAAGATGGTGAAGCGAATAAAGTTATTCCAAGGCCACAAGCAACGAGTGCAATCAAAATAACTAATATAATTATAGTTTTCTTTTCCATAATATTACCTAAACTTAATAAATTATATTATAACATGAAATATTTTTCATATCAATTATATAAATAATTTTCTAAATTATTGTAAATAAGAATAAAATAGAATATATGGACAATTAAGAGTTTTACGATTAAGAAAACATATTCATATTGATAAAAATAGGCTTATTAGACGAAAATATTAATTAAAACGATACAGAGTATAAAAATTAAAAATAAAAAATAAGTTAAAAACGAAATGAAATACAATGAAAAAATGATAAAAATCAACTAAAAAATGAAAAATGAAAAATAAAATAACTAAAAAATAAAATATATAAAAATAAATTAAAATAAAATTAAATAAGTAAAAACTAAGTAAAAACTAAGTAAAAATAAGTAAGATTAAAAAAAGTAAAAAAATTAAAAAAAAGAAAAAAAGTAAAAAAGCGAGATTTAAATTATTCTAAAACAGTATGTCTTCTTTTTAAATCTGCTTCTGTTTTTCCCATAGCATTCATCAATTCAGAAACCATACCATCAAGGAAAACTAATGAAGTCAATTCAAATGCAGTTCCTAAAGGAGTTAAAGAAGTATAATTTCCTTTGATTTGTCTTTTAAGGTAGTTTTCATCATCTGCTTCTACTTTTGTTCTACCTTTTACAAGAATAACACAATCTGCCAATTGACCTAAACTGCTTTCTGGATAACTAGTTAAAGCTAAAACCTTTGCACCTCTATTTTTTGAAATTTTAGCAGCGGATACAATTGTGTTAGTTTCTCCAGAACCGGAAATAGCAAGAATACAGTCCCCCTCATTGATTGCAGGAGAAATGGTTTCACCCACTACAAATGAACTTAATCCTAAATGCATTAATCTCATTGCAAAAGCTTTTGCTGCAAGTCCAGATCTTCCAGCACCGGTTACAAAGATATTATCACAAGATGTTATTATTTCAATGAATTTAGCCACATCTTCTTCTACTAAATAATCTTCTGCATCATGAATATTTCCTAAAATCGCTTCAATCGCTTCTATCATAAATTCCATTTAAATCTCTACCTAAAACCTTATTGTAAACCATGATTAGAATAATTCTTTAATCGACCATTAAAAAATTATAATAAATACAAAATATAAATAAAATTATATTAAACTTTAAAAATGCCAACAAATAATTAAAATAAAATAAAATAAAATAAAAATATAAGAAATTCTTAAAAAATAATATTTGTTTTAATTAAAATTATTAAAATTATTATATTTCGATAATAATATTATATTGTTTTGAATATATAAAATTAATTAATGAAAAAATGAAGAAATTTCTTAAAAAATAATGTTTTATAAAGGAATAATTAGAACTTATTAAATTTAAATAACTGAATGAGGGATTTGATGGTGGAAAATAGCGAAAACAATAGTGAAATCAATGAAACCATTGTTAAGCCAGAGATTGGGATAAAGATAAATGGAAAATCATTTAACTATAAGCTATTTGAAACATTAGAATCATTATCCAGAACATATTCCCAAAGAAAAACTGCAAAGGAACTTAAGATATCCCATTCAGTATTAAACAGAAGAATCAAAAATGCTGAAGAGCAGCTTGGAGAAAAACTTGTTTTTACAATTGGATCAGGTTCTGAATTAAGTCCTAAAGGATATGAATTACTTAACACTTATTTTAAATATGAAAATCGCCTGAAAGAAAGGGAAGAAATCATTATTGTGGGAGGTCATATCATAACAGGTCTTCTTCAAGCAATAAGCTATGAATTGCCTTTTAAAACACTGATATACAGCAGCAATGACGAAAGTGCATATGAACTTGCAAAGGATGACCTAATAGACATATTGGCTTTAGATGACCCTCTTTTAGCTTTTGAAAATGACTTGAACTTTACAGCAATAGCTTATGATCATCTTGTTTTAATCTCCCCTAAAAAAGAAAAGAGAATAGAAACAATAAACGACCTTAAAGACCTTGAATTCATCGGAGTTAAGGGAAGTGCACAAAGGTTAGCTTGGAGCACATTAGAACAAGAAAACATCCCATTCACCATTGCAAAAGAAGTCAAATCACAATTTGATGCATTTAAGATTGTAAGAAATTCAGACAATTATTATACCTTCCTAAATGCAAGCTATTTCACTGGAAATGACATTCTAAAAAATGAAACCCGTCATGTAATAAGCCTAGTCCAGTGCAATGATGAGAAAGAGGACATATATAATTTAATGGAATATCTGCTTATGGATGGACAAATTCAAATAGGAGAACAAGGATTTATTCCAATGAAACCTTGGAAAAGCAGATAA
>ONYG01000108.1 GCA_900321995.1 uncultured Methanobrevibacter sp.
AAAAAAATACTTCTTTTAAATATTAAATTTTTATTTACTCCTAATAAACCCTAAAGAGATTGAAATAAATATTTTAAAAAAATAAATATTTTAAAAATTAAATTAACTTTATTAACAATTAATATATTTAAGTAATTACATATTATATTAAAGGAACAAAATATTCCTATCAATGATATTAATATTTGAACAAAAATATTTGGGGGAAAAATATGAATATAAAAAAGAAATGCCTATGCATTCTAATCATTTTGTTTCTTAGCATGATTTCTATTTCAATAGTCAGTGCTGCAGATTCCTCTACAGAGAATAATAATATCACTGCAGACAATCAAGATATTAACTTGGAAAAAGCATCTGATAAAGATATCTTAAGCGCTAATGATCTTGAAGCAGACAAATTAGAAAAAAGTAGTGAAGAATCAGCTAGCAATACAAATGAGACTAAAAAGCTGGATAAATCCAATACAGTAAGCAATGCTGATGCTAATGGAAGTCCAACAGTTAGTGCAAAAGCAAAGACTACAAAAGTATCAGATAAAAATTCCTTTAAAACCATTGGAAGAAACAGCAAAGATAAAGTAACTGTTAAGAAAATCCAAAAAGCCTTAAAAAAGAACGGATATTACATTAAATATAAAGGACATTACTTAAAAGTAGACGGTTGGTATGGTCCTTGCACTGAAAGGTCAGTAAAACAATTCCAAAAGGCTAAAGGATTAAAAGTTACTGGAAAAGTAGACTACAAAACTGCAGTAAAACTTAAAATTATCAATGACAAATATAATTGCAAAATTTTATTAGACAATACTAAAACTTTTAAAGGGGAATATAACTCTGGAATAGCTTTTAATATAAGAGTCATAAATAAAACTACTGGAAAAGCAATAAAACTCACAAAAGTTCGTGTTGACGTTTTAAAGAATGGAAAAATAGTCAAAAATGCAAAATATTACAATTATTATTATGTCGGAGAAGAATTTGGTGCAGACATTACACCGGATCATTTAAAGGTGGGAAGCTATAAAATAAAAATAAGTTCTGCAGACCGTAAGGTAAAAGCAGAGCCTGTTACAAAAAACATAAAAATTGCAAAAACCTCCATTAAACTACAAGCAAAAAAAGCTAGCATAAGCAGCGATCAAAATATACAGTTAAAAGCTGTTTTGAAATTCAAGAATAATGAAAAAGTCAATGAAGGTAAAGTTAAGTTTACTTTAGATGGCAAGTCATATACTGCAAAAGTTAAAAATGGAGTAGCAACTAAAAACATAAATGTAAAAAATCTCAAGAGCAAAGAATATCAAGTAAAATTCTTAGGAAACAAAAACATTTATGTTAAATCTACAACTGGAATAATAGGATAAAAGGTTTAAATCACAAATCCTTTATTCTATCTCTTTTTTTAAATCACAAAACAAACTTTTTCTTTTATTCTTTATTCTTTTAAATAATTTTTTTATCTATTTTAACTATTTTATTTAAATTATCTAAATTATCTAATTTATTTATTTTATCTATTTTATCTAAATTATCTAATTAATCTATTTTATCTATTTTATCTAAATTATCTAAATTATCTAATTAATCTATTTTATCTATTTTATCTATTTTTGATATCTTCTTTTTTAAAATTCATAAAAAAGATAAAGTATATATTAAATGTTATGAATATATATTCATAATCTTATTATAGATAATAAAACAGAAAAAATATGGGAGAGAATTAATGGTTAGACCAAAAATTGAAAGGAGAATTGTTAAAAAACCAGAAGATTATTGCCTAATTCATGGAGATATCTCTCTTGAACAAAGTCAAGACCCAATAAAAATGAATCTTGATGAATTTGAAGCAATAAGATTAGGAGATTACCACAACATTAAGCAAAAAGAAGCTGCTGAACTTATGGGCATATCACAACCTACTTTCCATAGAATTATTAATTCTGCACGAAAAAAGATGGCTGAATCCTTAATTGAAGGTAAGCAAATTGAAATAAACAATGAAAATTTCAATGCTGAAAATAGGATTTATATCTGTAAATCCTGTGGCTTCCAATGGAACAATCCTAAAAAGGAATATAAATTCTGTCCAGACTGCAAATCAGAAAATATTAAAATAATCAATAATAATCTAGATAAAAGCAATCCTAACAGTAAAAATCCTTTAAAGGATTCTAGCTACAACTCTGGAGAAGATGAATTTCCTTTAAATAAACGAAAGTCCTATGGAGGACCTGGAAGTGGCAGAGGACCTTCAAAATCATGCATTTGTCCAAATTGCGGATATGAAGCTCCTAAAATAAGAGGATTCCCATGCAGGAATAAAAAATGCCCGAAATGTGGAGTTCCTTTATGCGGATCAAAAGAGAGATAAAAGAAATAATGAATTTTTTATTAAAATAAAAATGAAAAATTATGAAAAATCAAATAAAAAACAATAATACAAAAATAAAAAAAGTTATTATAAGTAAAAATCAAGGCAAAATTTATATTAATAATATTAACTATAAATATTAATGAATAAAATTATAATTTAATTTTATCTAAATTTTTAAAGTATAAATTATAAAATTTATTTTTAAACAAACAAAAAATAAACTTTTAAATTTAAATTATAATTGAAAAAAATCATAATTACAACTATTATCAAAACTAAAAGGTGGACTTATGTCTTTCATAACATTAAAAAATATTAATAAGTCATTTAACGG
>ONYG01000051.1 GCA_900321995.1 uncultured Methanobrevibacter sp.
AAATTGTTTTAAGCAAAAAGAATAAAATAATGCTTAAAAGAATTTATAAAAAAAGATTTAAAAATTGTTTTAGGAAAAAGAATACTTAATTGATGAAATGATAAAAATAAACCTAAAATCAAATCAATTAACATCAATAGCCCTCTTTTTCTCCACCAAAACTCCAAGATATGCAAGCAATGCAGACACTAGGAATGCAAGCAAAGATGGTCCTAATACAATAGAATTCATATTTACAGTGAAATAATAAACTATAAAACCCATAAGCCATGAAAATACATTCCAATAGGAAATTACACTATTTTTCTTATCATTGCCATCACAATAGAATGATACCAAGAGAACTGCCGCCATTGGACCAAATACAGAGGCAATGAGATAAAGGAAATCGATATAATGATCCATTATGCCTGAAATTGCAATCACTGCACTCAATAGGCTCACTGCAATTCCAACCATTTTCACATCAAGCCTATGAAATATGACCTTTGCAGACTCTCCAGCAGAATTTGCTGCAAGGAAATTAGTTGTAATGGTAGAGAGAACCACAATAATTATTCCAGAGGTTCCAAGATTAGCAAGAAGAATAGCTTGAGCGATATTCAGGTTCATTCCAATATTTGCAATTTCTATTCCAATGAAATACATCCAAAGACTTGCAAAGGTGTATGCTGCTGCAGAGACAAGTGTTGCCTTTACTGGTTTTTCAACATCTCGAGTATAGTCTGAAATTACAGGAAGCCAAGAGATAGGCATAGCAATTGAAATCTCAAAGATATTCCAAAATCCAAGGCTTTGTGAGCTTTTAGCAACTGAACTTGCAAGAGTTGCAAAACCTGATGAGCCAAGCCCTAAAAACTTAAATGACAATACTGCCAAAAGCAATACAAGAACTGCCATTACAACAGTTGTTATTTTTGAAATTCTCTGAAGGCCCATATAAACCCATAATGCAACAAGCATTGCAAGGATTATGCATGTCAAAGGGAAAGAAATAGGAAGATTCAAACTAGCCAATGCAGATGCCCCTTGAGCATTCAATACCGCAACCCAAGCAATAAGCTGTAAAACATTCAATGTAGCGAAAAATTTGGATCCGTATTTTCCAAAGGTTGAAGAAGTTACTTCCATTGCATTCAATCGAACAGATGCTCCAATATAGCCCACAAGAAACAGAAGTATGCCTCCTACAATATGTCCAAGAACTAAAGGAAGCCATAATGAGCTAAGTGAAGACATGTTTCCAATTCCAATACCTGCCTCAATCTCAGAAACGGATATTGCAACTCCAAACCAAATTACTGCATTTGTAAAAAGACTAGTTTTATTTTCCATAGTATTCCTCAAAAGTACTAATAGTATATATTATTTTCAATTTAATAAATTATACTTTTCATCTAAAAAAATTCATTAAAGAATTATTAGTTTAAAGCAGTATATAAATATAACGATTGTTATAAAAATTAGTAAAAAATAACATATTTTTAAAGAAATACCATAGCCAAAAAATAAAGAATCCCTATTCTTTTAAGAATTAAATTGGATTAAATATATAAGATTCAAAAACAAATATTGATAAGATGAAATACAAAATTATTGAAAATCCAAATTATGATGATTGCCACAATCTGATTGAAGAAGGCCTTAAGAAGAAAGCTACAATCTTACTCTTTGCATGCTGTAAGGTAAGCTATGAAGGCCGTGCATTAAGTGAACTGGACTTTGGTGAGAGAATAATTATGATGAAACCTGATGGATGTTTCCTAATTCACCAAGACAATAAGGTGGATCCAGTTAATTGGCAACCTCCTAAATCAAGACCAAAAGCTTTTATAAAGGATGAAACCCTATTTTTAGAAAGTTACAGACGCAGTCCACCTGAAAGACTGGAAGTTCAAATTAAAAAAGTCCATTATGCAAGTTATAATTTAATTGAAGACTATGAAGAACTTGAAAGGGCAGGATATGAAAAGGATATGGGAGATATGATTTGGGACAATCCCCATATGATAGAAGAAGGTTTCAGGCCAACTGTAAGGGAATATGCTACAGAACATGGATTCATCGACATTTTAGGAAAAGATGCTGACGGAAACCTTATGGTCTTAGAGCTTAAGGCTAGAAAAGCAGGAATTGCTGCAGTCAAACAAATCAGACGTTATCTTACTGACTTTGAAAATAAGGAAAATAAGGAAATCAAAGGAGAAAATGGAGAAAAGCAAAAGATTAGAGGTTTGCTTGTTGCTCCATCAATTGGTGATGATGCATTAGAACTTCTTGAAGAAGAGGGCATTGAATTTGTTTCTGTAGAACCACCTCGTGAGCTTAAAAAGGATAAAAAAGTAACTTTAGATGCTTTTAAATAAAAAAAACAAATCAAACAATAAAAACAAAGCAAATAGTTCATAATAAAAAAAGAAACAAATCTAAAGCCATACAAACACTTTAAACTATTTAGCAAAAATAAGATTTTACAGATAATATGGACATTATATCAACACTTTTAATAGCAATCGCACTTGCAATGGACGCTTTTAGCGTTTCTCTGACAAAAGGATTTGCTTTAAAGGACATCAAAAATAGCCAGATTTTATGGTTTGCAATATTCTTTGGAGGATTCCAATCATTAATGCCAATATTAGGCTGGTTAGGTGGAATCCAATTAGAATGGCTCATTACAACCATTGCACCATGGATTGCATTTATATTGCTTCTTCTAATAGGACTAAATATGATAAGGGAAAGCCTAAGTGAAGATGAAGATGATGATATCTCAGATAAGTTTTCATTTAAGGAATTGACTTTGCTTGCAATAGCTACAAGCATAGATGCATTTGCAGTGGGAATTACATACGCTGTATTGAAAACTGACATAATAATACCTGTAATAATAATTGGACTTGTAGCATTTATCTTTACTATTATAGGAATTTATTTAGGCCAAAAAATAGGAAATTTCTTTGGAGACAAATTTGAAATACTTGGTGGAGTTATTTTGATTCTTCTTGGAATTAGAATTTTACTTGAAGGCCTTGGAATTTTAGTCATATAATTATTAAAAAGAAATAAAAACTATTTTTTTAAACTCTTATCTTATCTAAAGTCTCCCCAATAGGCTCATTTATTACCAAATTAGCAAAATTATCATAGGCTGTTTCGCTTTTATTAATTAAAACCAAATTGTCCCCATGGAAATAATTTATCAAGCCTGCTGCAGGGTAAACTACCAATGAGGTTCCGCCAATGATTAATGTGTCTGCATTTTGAATGAAATCAATTGAATAATTTAAAACCATATTGTCTAAAGGTTCCTCATAAAGCACAACATCAGGCTTTACAACACCACCACAATCACATCGAGGAATGCCATCACTTTCTAAAATAAAGTCTAAAGAGTACTCCTTATTGCAAATTTGACAATAGTTTCTATGAATGCTTCCATGAAGCTCTAAAACAGTAGAACTTCCTGCCTTTTGATGAAGTCCATCAATATTTTGTGTAATGACTGTATTCAATTTACCCTTTTTCTCCAATTCTGCAAGTTTTAAATGAGCAGGATTAGGCTCAGCATCACTAAAAACAAGTGTGTCCTTATAATATTCAAAGAATTCCTTAGTGTGACTTGAAAAATAAGTGTGTGAGATTAAATTCTCAGGAGTGTCTCCATACTTCTCTAAGCTTTTAAAGATTCCAAATTCAGATCTAAAATCTGGAATTCCACTTTCAGTGGAGACTCCTGCACCTCCAAAGAATACAATATCATTTGATTTGTCGATAATTTCCTGCAATTGTTGAATCTTATTCATATTAATATCTTTAGAGATTTTTGAATAAATCTTTTACTAAAACTAAAGCAAAATCAGTGAAAATAATAGAGAATTAAAAAATAAAAAACAAGAAAAAAGATAGAATCAATTTCAAAAAAAATTAAAAAAAAGTTAAAGATAATTAAAAAAAGAAAAAATTAAAGTTCTAAAACGAACCTTTCACCGCTTAACTCTTTTAAACGTTTAATTTCTTCTAAATGATGCTTTTTAGCAAACTCATTATATGGTTTAGGACTTAAAGTATGTCCATCATACTCTAATTTGTAAATCACATACTCATCAGTGTCTAAGAAAATCATATCTTTAGCAGTTTTTAATTCAAGAGCATTTAATTCTTCCATAATATTATCAAATTCCTTTTGTTCTTGCTCAATTAACTCATCAATATCTCTTGAAGCAAGCTTTGGATTGAATTGCATAGCTAATCCAATCATACCATTAACTTCCTTTGATTGTATTTCAAAAACGGATTGTCTGATATGATCCATCTGTTTTAGCATATGCTCTAAAGTCGGTTTAGTTACAGGAATCTCATTAGCAGTTCCAATAATGTTCAATTCATAATCATTTTTCCAATCATCGATTTTATAAACTGCATAGTTAATGTTATCACAATTAATCTTTTCTTTCTTTACCATTTTATCACATTAATTAAAATAATTATAAGAATAAATTTGAAAAATATTTTTACATTATACTTTTTCTAATTACTTAATAAAATAATTTACTTAAAATAAAGAATATGCCATTTCTAATTACTTAATAAAATAATTTACCTAAAATAAAGAAAATTGAAAATATTTTTCAAATGAGAAAAATAGGCCATAAAATATATTAATTTTTGAAAAATATAATAAAAAGTCCTTAAAAATAAAAAATAATAATAAAAGATTTAAATATTACTTAAACTATAAATATTAATATTATTAATAAGTAGGAGGTTAAAAATTTGGTGAAATATTGTCAAGAGTGTGGAAATGCAAGTTACGACAGTGCACCAGTATGTGGAAACTGTGGTGCTAAGCTTCCTCCAAAATCAAAGGAAAATTCTACACCTCCAAGTCTTGATAAAAAAGCTAAACAAACTAGTTCTCCATCTGAAAGTTCTATTTTCTCTGAGAAATCTAGTGGTTTTGGTTCAAGAATTGGCAAAAAGCTAGGCAGTTTTAGTTTAAGCGACTACAGTACTGCAGCACAAGATAAAAAAGATAAAGAAGAAGCTTTCTTAGAACAAAGCTCTAAACCAAGTTTTTCAAAAACTGCAACTGAAGGTTTTAGACAAAAGGACACTGGAATAAAAAATCCGGCTAAAAAATACGACTTCCCTAAAAAGGAAACTGAAACTAAAGAAGTCAAGAAAGAAGTTCCTAAAAAAGAAGTTAAAAAGGAAGTCAAGAAGGAAGCTCCTAAAAAGGAAAAGGAAATTAAACCTAATATTGTTAAAAAATCTGAAGAAAGTTCCACTGGCGGAATAAACTTCAAAAAGATTGGAATTATAGCAATCATTGTAATTATCATTCTTATAATCGCAGGAATCGGACTTAACGGATTGCAAAATCAAACAACTGATGAAGTTATGAACTATACTGACGGAGTCATCAGTTTCAATTATTCTGGAAATTGGTCTGTTTACAACAATACCAATGCAGATTCCAATATGACCGATCTTGCATTCAAAACTAAAGATAACACATTAATTGGATTTACAACAATTCAAAGTGATGACATTACCTATGAGAAAATCATTTCAGACATTAATAATACTGCACACTCCTTAGGTGGAGAATTGCTTGAATATAAGGAAATTTCCATTAACGGAGTTCCATCTGAAGAGATTACCATAAGCACTCAAGATCAAGGTTTCTCAAGGTATATCTGTATTTTACGCGATGGAGTTTACTACTGTTTCGTTGCTAACAATGCAAAATCAGATAACCAAAACATAACTGCTTTGAATACAACTGAAATCCAAAATATGATTGGCAGTATTAGTTTTGCAAACAGCATCAATGAGGAAAGTACCTATAGCGACACAGGCTATCAGGATACCAGTTACGAAGATACAAGTTATCAATAACTGCCTCATACTAATCTGTTAATCTTTTTTTAACTTTTCTACTTTTAAATAATTTCTTTTCTTTTTTTCTTTTTTTACTGATTTTTAATATTATTTTAACTTTTTATTATTTCTCTAAACTCATTAAGGTGATTAAATGAATAAAATCAAAATAGCTCTTTGTCAGATGAATGTAGTTGACAATAAGGAAGAAAACATTAAAAAAGCAATTGAAATGATTAAGGATGCTAAAAAACAGAATGCAATCCTTGCAATTTTACCTGAAATGTTTAACTGCCCTTATGAAAATGAAAAATTCATTGAATATGAAGAGACTCTTGATGATAGCAAAACCTTAAATGAGATTTCTAAAATAGCTAAGGAAGAAAACATATATGTTTTAGCAGGTTCAATACCAGAACTTGTGATAAATGATAAAGAAAAAGAAGGATCACTTTCAGATTCCAAAAATAACAAGGATTCTCTCTACAACACTTCAGTTTTCTTTAACAACAATGGAGAAATCATTGGAAAACATAGAAAGGTTCACCTTTTTGACATAGACGTTAAGGATAAAATATCCTTTAAAGAATCAGACACCTTAAGTCCAGGCAATGAGATTACAGTGATAGAAACTCCTTTTGCAACAATCGGAATAGGAATATGCTATGACATAAGATTTGTAGAATTATCCAGAATCATGGCTTTAAAAGGAGCAGAATTATTAATCTTCCCAGGGGCATTTAATATGACAACCGGGCCTGCACATTGGCAATTGCTCTTTAGGTCAAGAGCTCTTGATAATCAAGTATTTGCTATAGGAGTGGCTCCTGCTTTAGATAAGAATGCAAATTACAATTCTTATGGACATTCAATAGCTATAAACCCTTGGGGAGAACTTATTGAAGAGTTAGATTATGAGGAAGAACTTAAAGTCATTGAAATAGACCTTGATGAAATAAAAAAAGTTCGAGAAGAGATTCCTGTATTAAAAAACAGACGTAGCGACTTATATGAAATAAATGAGAAATAATTTAGAACAATTAACTAAATAAATAAAAAAAGAATTATTAATTATTAAATAATTTAAAATAATTGAAAATAAGAGTTATTAAAATAAATAAAAAAAGAATTATAATAATTGAATAATTTAAAAAAATTAGTTATTCAATAAAATAATAAAAAAGAAAAGAATTAGACCATCTTATCTAATCTTTTCACAAACCATTCTTCTTTTCCAGGATTTTCCTTAGATAAAACATCAATAGCTGTTTTTAAAATCCTAACTTCATTATCAAAATCATTGGTTTTTCTATACAAAATAGCTAAACGTTTGTAAGGAGCATCTTTGGTACTGCCGTCTTTTACATGAACTTCATAAGCCTTGATAGCCGCATCCACATCTGTTTTTTCCATTTCCTTAATTGTGCTCATAGGTTGGCCTTTAGGCTTTTTAACCTTGCCTCCAGATTTCATGATCTTTTCAGCAGATTTTATTGCCTTATTACAGTACTTCTTAAAGTCCTTATCCTTTTCCTTACGTCTTGCATCCTTGATTATTTTAATGGATTCTTCAGTAGCCAAATCACCTAAAGCGAAGATTGCATTACTTCTGACACCACCATCTTCATCCTCTAAGCATCCTGCAATTTCATCAATCTTTTCTATTGCCCTAAGCTCACCTAATGTTCTTACAGCAACTTTACGAACACCAAAGTCCTCATCATTGACAGCATCTGCAAATGGTTCAATAGCCTTTGGGCTTTTTGTTTTTTGAATTGCAACAGCTAAGAAACGTTTATTGGTACCGGATTCCTTTTCAAACTCATCAATTAACTTGTCTACTGCAGCATCTCCAATATCTCCCAAAATCTCTGCAGCGCCAAATCTTACCTTAGGATTATCATCTTTAGTAGCTTCTATTAAAGGTTCAATGATTGATTCATCATTAACTCTTTCTAGACTCTTAATCGCCAGTTTTCTATTTTCAACATCTTCATCTTGTAATTTCTCAATAGCTTCTTCAATAGATAATTTTTCAACCATATGAAAACCTCTTAAAACTATAAAACATTAAAATAATCTTATAATGCGCAAATCAATATGATTCTTATAAAATATTTCAATAAATATACTAATATTTTAGTTAAAACTAATATTTAAATTAATTTGAATAAATAAAAACTAAACTATAAAATAAATGAAGTATATAATAAATGAATGTAATAAAAGAATTATCAATAAGAAAAAGATTACTGAATATAATAGAAATAATCGATAAAGAAATAAGAAAAAAAGAAAGCCAAAAAATTTAAAAACATCACCCCCAATGATACTATGATACGAAAACAAACAAAAAGCTATTCTAAAAAGCAGATTTACAAAAATCTCCACCCATATGTTAAAGAATGGTTTGACAATAAGTTTGAAGACTTTACACCAGCACAAAAACAATCAATTCCAGAGATACAGAAAGGAAATAACATACTCGTATCATCACCAACAGGATCTGGAAAAACACTGACTGCATTCCTATCAGTCATAAACGAATTGACTGAACTTGCAGACACTGGCCAACTTGAAGATAAGGTTTACTGCGTTTATATATCTCCACTTAAGGCATTAGACAACGATATTGAGAGAAATCTTGAAGAGCCTCTAAAAGAAATAGAAAAAATAGCTAAAAAACCATTGAATATAAGAAAAGCCGTAAGAACAGGAGATACAAGCCAATACCAAAGAAACAAAATGCTTAAGCAACCTCCACATATTCTCATCACAACTCCTGAAACCCTTTCAATCTTGCTTGTGGCTCCAAAGTTTAGAGAAAAGCTATCACATGTCAAATATGTTATTGTTGATGAGATTCACTCCCTTGCAGAGAATAAAAGAGGAGTTCACTTAAGCCTATCCCTTGAACGTCTTCACCATTTAATAGGAGGATTTACAAGAATAGGACTATCTGCAACAGTCTCTCCCCTTGATGAAGTGGCAAGGTTCCTTGTAGGATATGAATATGGAATAGAAAGAGACTGTGTTCTTGTTGACATAAACTACCTGAAAGAACTGGATATAGAAGTGATATCCCCTGTTGATGACATTGTAATTGCAGACAGCGAAGACACTCGCCTTGCAACCTATGCACTCCTTGATGACTTGATAATGGAACATAAGACAAGTCTGATTTTTACTAATACCCGTAGCGCAACTGAGCGATACGTTTATAATCTTAAAAAGCTCTATGGAGAGCATTTCAATAGCAATAATATTATGGCTCACCATTCTTCCCTATCAAAAGAGCTAAGATTAGAAACAGAAGAGAAGCTAAAAAAGGGAGAATTGAAAGCTGTTGTCTCATCAACATCCCTTGAGCTGGGAATTGACATTGGATATATTGACCTTGTCATTCTAATCAACTCTCCAAAATCAGTTTCACGAGCCCTTCAAAGAATAGGAAGAAGTGGACACAGATTGCATGAGAAATCCAAAGGAAGAATAATAGTTACAGATAGGGACGAGCTTGTTGAATGCAGTGTGCTATTGAAAAATGCCAAAGAAGGCAAGATTGACAATATTAAGATTCCAAGGAACTGTTTAGATGTCCTATCACAGCATATCTATGGAATGGGAATAGAAAACCCTTGGGATATTGACTATGCATATGATGTTATCCGAAAAAGCTACTGCTATAAGGACCTTTCTAGAGACGACTATGAGGATGTCTTAAGCTATCTTGCTGGAGAATATGTTGAGCTTGAAGAGAGATATGTCTATGCCAAGATTTGGATAGATTATAAGGAAAACACATTTGGAAAGAGAGGAAAACTAGCCAGAATGCTTTACTCAACCAATATCGGAACCATTCCAGACCACTCTGCAGTGATCGTCAAATGTGATGGGGAAGTAATTGGGAAAGTGGAAGAGGACTTTATGGAAAAGCTAAAGAAAGGAGACAGCTTTGTTCTAGGAGGAAGAACATATAAGTTCAAATATGGAAAGGGAATGACAATAAACGTATCCCCTGCATCTGGACCTCCTTCAATTCCATCATGGTATTCAGAGCAATTGCCTCTTGCATTTGACCTTGCATTGGATATTCAAAGGTTTAGAGACATACTTGATAGCAAATTCCAGTATGGAAGGTCTAAGGAGGAGATAATGGAATTCTTATACGAATATCTTTATGTAGATGAATTTGCTGCAAACTCCATTTACGAATACTTCAATGAACAATACTTATATGCTCAGATACCCCATAAAAGAAAGCTGCTTGTAGAGTATTACACAGGATTTGGAGGGCGCAAATTCGTTGTTTTCCATAGCCTTTTCGGAAGAAAAACCAATGATGCAATAGCTAGGGCAGTTGCCTTTCTAGCGTCAGACCTAAATAAAAGAAACATTACAATATCAATTACAGATAATGGTTTCTATTTAAGTTCTGATGGAAAAATGGGAGCTCTTGAAGCATTAAAAAGACTTAATCCCCAAAACTTTGAAAACATATTGATAAAATCCCTTGACAAGACAGAGACCCTTGCAAGCAGATTCAGACACTGTGCAGGAAGGTCCCTCATGACCTTAAGAAGATATAAAGGCCATGAAAAGTCTGTTGGCCGACAGCAGGTAAGGGGAAAAATACTCTTAAAGCACATTCAAGAGATGGACAATAATTTCCCAATCCTCAAGGAATCAAGAAGGGAAGCCACTGAAGATTATATGGACATTAAAAATGCAAAAAGAGTCATTTCCTGGATAAGCAGTGGAGAAATGGAAATCAAGACAATCAATACAATCATTCCTACCCCTTTTGCATTTAATCTTGTCTCACAAGGATACCTTGAAGTCCTACATCAAGACGATAGAGCAGAATTTACAAAAAGAATGCATAGAGCCGTTTTAGATAAAATCAAAGAGGAAATGGAAGGAAAAGAGTTTTACTAAAAGCCAAAAATAATAAAGAAAAAAGAAATAAAGGCAAAAAACCTTAAAGTAAAAAAATAATCAAGATTTATATAAGGATATGTTTTAAATTAATATGGTGATGAAAATGGCTAAATGGAGTACAGTGATTTTTGGATTTATATTAACCTTAATAGTTTATTTAATATTTGGACGATATGAATTTTATGGATTGCTAATCGTAGGATTTATAGTAGGTTATATGGCACACCAAGGAGTGTTTGGTGGAATGTGGAATGCAGCACTTGCAGGAGCATTTGGAACAATCATATCTGCAATACTGTTCATCATTCTTGTCGCCATCGGAGGAAGAGCTCTTATGGGAACTCTCGGAGGACTTAACGGATTTACAGTATATGGAATATCCACCATATTTTCAGTCATTGATGCAATAATTAAATACATGATTGTTATGGGAATCACCGGTGCTATCGGAGGATACATAAGGGGAAAGGATAATAAGAATTAATAAATTTTCCCAATTAACTCAAATCAAATCAAGTCAAATCAAATATTAAACTTTAAATCATATAAGAAATAAAAATAAATTAAGATGAAAGCGATTAAATTTAGTTTTAGGTGATTCAATGGTAGATGCAGAAAAGGCTAAAAAACCTAAGGAGAAGAAGAATAAGAATAGTAACCTTCCAGAAATTGATTTTAAGGCATTGATTTTTGGTGCGGCAGCATATGCATTTTTCCCACTTATTGCATACCAACAACAACAAGACATTTTAATGGTATTTGCAGCAATAGGTCCGTTATATATTGGATACAGTGCAAAAACAGAACTTAAATCTATCCTTTTAGGAATAGTTGGTGCAACTCCATTGTTATACTTATCATTCATGGGATATCTTGGACCATATGGAGCAGGAGAGACTGCAGACATCATTATGACTGTTGGAATTTTAGGACTTGGTGCATTGATGGGATACTTTGGTGGATACCTTTACAGAGACAGACAAAGAGCTCAAGAAAAATATAACCAAGAGAAAGGCATCAAAGGAACTAAAAATGTGCCTATAGAAAAACCTAAAAAGTTCGAAGACACTGGTGATGTCAAACAAAACATTAAAAACCTATTCATTCCAAGACGTAAAAAGAAAGAATAAGTTAAATCATTTATAGAATTCCCTTTGGGATTCTAAACTCTTTTTTTATTTAATTTTTAAACATTTAATTAAACTATTTTTATAAACTATTTTTATAAACTATTTTTATAAACTATTTTTACTTACTTCATTTATTCTGCTACTCTTAAAAAATGCCCTTTTTTTAAAAATAATAAAAATAGAAACTAAATAAAAATACTAAATAAATTAAAAAAAAGAGATAAGAAAATAAAAAAAGTAAAAATGGTAAAAAACTAAAAAAAAACTAAAATAAGTAAAAAAAGTAAAAAAAGAAAGTAAGAAAATTATGTTATAATTTTCTCAAGTCCGCCTTCCTCTAATGCTGTTTTAATTTCACGGGAAATTCTTCTACCCATACTCATACCTTCACCATATTTAAGGTAACTGTAAGAAGAACCTTCCATGAAAGTGTTTGTACCTCCATCAGTTCTTGCACTGGTTTCAAATACAACAACTTCAAGGTTATCATTTACAAGAGTTTGTATACAGAATGGACCATTTAAACCTGGTTTTACAAGTTCTGCAGCACTTTTAACTAATTTATCACCAATATCAAATGCTTGAGGAAGTAAGGATTCTCTCATTACAACAGGGTGGTTACCAGTTACGACATAAGAAGGACTGATGTCAATGGATAATTGGTCTTTTGCAGGCATTCTTACGAATCCGTCAATGCTTGATTCATATCTGCTGTCCATACCCATTAATTCCACTTCATCATTTAATGCAGAGTAGAAATAGTGGATACAATAGTTACAACCTGAAACATACTCTTCAATGTGAGCTTGTGCAACATCCTCATCTTCAATCCATCCACGTTCTTTCATTGCTTGAATTTTTTCATCAAATTCTTCAGGAGATGAAGCTACAAAGTATCCTCTTCCACCTCTTGCTCCAGGGAACTTAACCATTACAGCACGGTCAATTTCTGATGGATCTTCATATTTCATTGGAATTCTGATTTTACCGTTTACGAGCAATTGTCTTTCAAGATCTCTTTCAGCTTCCCATCTTAATATGTCTCTGTTACCAAACATAGGAACATTGAATTTATCTTCTACATTGTCTAAACCAGCATAAGCAACAAAGGAACCATGAGGAATAACGATTGCATTCATATCTCTTAATTTTTGTTGCACATCTTCATTAACAATGTCTTTAAATTCATCAACCATAATGAATTCATCAGCAACTCCAAAACGTTCATAAGGTACTTCCCTACCTTTTTCACATACAATAGCAGTTCTAAAGCCTTCTTCTTTAGCACCATTAAGAATATGTAAAGAAGTGTGACTACCTAATGTAGCAATAGTAATATTGTCTTTATCATATCCTTCTAATATCTCCAATATTTTTTCTTTACTAACTTTTCCCATTTTTAATCTCCTGAACAAAATTATCAGATAATATTCTATATATTTTTATAAACTTATAAAGTTTTATATAAGCAATTTTTTAACACCAAAATAATTTATAGAAAATTGAAAAATTGAAAAAATCCCAAATTAAATATTGGATGAAAAAGAAAATACAAGAATAAAAAGATGATATCAGACAAAATATATAATTAAGATAAAATAGACTATATAATGTTAAAGCGAAACAATAGTTTATATATTTATGAACAAATTTCTAAAAAAGCAATGAGTGAGGAAAATGTTAATTGGACTAATATCAGACACCCATATTCCAGATAGGAGAATAAAACTTCCACAACCGGTTTTTGATGCATTCGAAGATGTTGATTTAATTATCCATGCAGGAGACATTACAAGCCAAAGCGTTATAGATGATTTGGAGAGACTTGCTCCTGTTCATGCAGTGGAAGGAAACATGGATAGGGTCGTTGGAGAATTGGAACTTCCAGCATCCCAAGTTATTGAAGCGGAAGGCCATAAGATAGGAATAGTTCATGGAGAAGTCTATCCAAGAGGGGATACACAACAATTATATTACACTGCTTTAGAACTTGGAGTGGATATTTTGGTAAGCGGCCATTCCCATATTGCACAGCTTGAAAAGATTAAAGACGTGATTTTAGTCAATCCTGGAAGCCCTACAAACCCAAGATTATCTGAACCCTCTGTTGCAGTGCTAGAAATAAATGGAAGTAAAATAGAAATAGAATTCATTAAAACTGGAAGTCCAGTATGTGCCTCCTTGAATTTTGCTAATGAAAAATTAAATGAAGAATAATGTGAGAGGATTGGAATGGGAAGCAGATGGCAAGTGGAAAAGAAGAAAGATCCTTATTATAGAAGAGCTAAAAGTGAAGATTATCGTTCAAGAGCATCTTTCAAACTTAAACAATTAGATAAAAAGTATAAGATCATCAAGGAAGGAAATACTGTAGTGGATTTAGGTGCGGCTCCAGGAGGATGGTCCCAAGTAGCATTAGAAAAAGTTGGAGAAGAGGGAATTGTCGTTGGAGTTGACTTAAACAGAATCAAGCCATTCCCAGAAAAAAACTTCTATGGGATAAGAGGTGACTTCACCAAAGAGATAGTCCAAGAGAAGATTATGGAATTAACAGACGGAAAGGCAAAAGTATTAATTTCAGACGCATCTCCATCATTAACTGGAATTAAAACAATTGACCATTTAAATTCTGTTGATTTGGTAGAAACAGTTATGAAAATTGCAGACAATATACTTGAAACCGAAGGAAATCTAGTAATCAAAGCTTTCCAAGGCCCTGAATACAAAAGACTATTAGACGAAATCAAGCCAGAATTCAGGAAAGTCAAATCAACTAAACCTCCTTCATCAAGACATAGAAGCAAAGAGATGTATATAGTAGGTTTAGGTTATAGAAAAGGGCCTAAAAGCAGAAAAAAACAAGTGAAATCAGATGATTAAACTACAATCATCTGAAAACTTAAATTTTAAAAAAAATTCTTTTTTTAATATAAAAAATAGACTATAAAATAAACATTAAAATAAAAAAACTGCTTTTTTTTAAATATAAAAAATAGACTATAAAATAAGCATTAAAATAAATTAAAATAAATTAAAAAAAATAAAAAAAGATTAAATAAATAAAAAATATTTATTTAACAGATAAACTATTATAAGCCTCTTGAGCTATTTTTAAATCATCTTTAGATTCTTGTATTCTTTTATCTACTTCAGAAGCAGGTTGATGTGATGATAGAGCACTTTCAACACTATCCAAATCGTTCTGAACTCTAATTAGCTCCACTTGAGCATTTACAAACTCTCTTTCTAAGGTAATATTATCCATAGCATAAATTTTAGTTCCAGTCATATTGAATTGACTCTCTAAATTAGAACAATTTGATTTTAATTCTGCTAATTGGTCATATTGAGTACCTGATGAGATTCCACCAGTTAAACTAGATGAAACAACACTAAAACCAACATAAGCCCCTGCCACTACCATAATGATAATGACAATCACTCCTAAAACAGATATTAACATAGAAGTTGATCTAAATAAATTTAGTCTTGATTTTCTCATATATTCACCAAAATTAATAAAAAATTTATTAAAACTATATTAAAATATAATACATAAATAATTATTTAATTTAAAGTATTTAAAATTTTCATAAAACTTGAAAAAAATTAAAATAATGAACAAAGTACAATCAATAAAACTCCATTCAAAAATTTTATAAGAGACCCAATGTATACTATTAAATAATTTTAAAAATAATCAAAAATATTAAAAAATAAAATAGGAATATTATAAGGGAATATCTCTTTTTAACTTAAACTAAATATTGGAGAATTCAAATGAAAAAAACAAAAATAATATGCAGTGTAGGGCCATCATGTGATTCTGTAAACATCATGAGCCAAATGGTTAATGAGGGAATGGACTGTGCACGGATTAACCTTAGCCATGCAAGTGAAGAAGACATAATAAGAACAATCGACATCGTTAAGCGAGTGCGTAAAGTATCAAATGCCCCTGTTGCAATCATGTATGACACAAAAGGACCAGAATTTAGAACCTTAGAATTTAAGGAAGGTGGAATCACCCTTAAAAAGGGCGATACAATTAAGATGAGCAAGAACTGCATATTAGGAAATGAAAAAGAATTTGGAGTTAATCATAGCGAAGCTATAGATTTTATAAATATAGGGGATAAGGTTCTTATAGATAATGCACTCTTCGAATTGGAAGTGATTGATAAGAAAAAAAGCCATATCGTCTTGAAAGCATTAGCTAATGGAACAATACAAAACAAAAAAACCATTAATGTGCCTGGAGTCAACTTAGAATTGGATTTCATAAGTGATGTTGATAAGAGAGACATTGCATTTGCAGCAAAGCATTCCTGTGATTATCTGGCATTATCCTTTGTAAATACAAGGGAAGACGTTATAGCAGCTCGAAAAATAATTGAAGAGTCTGGCGGAGACTCATGCATTATTTCAAAAATTGAAAGTCAAAGAGGAATAGAAAACATAGATGAAATAATAGATGAATCTGATGGAATTATGGTTGCTCGAGGAGACTTGGGAGTGGAAGTTCCTATGGAACAATTGCCAATTCTTCAAAAGAACATCATTAGAAAATGCCGTGAAAAAGGCAAATTCGCCATTGTAGCGACAGAAATGCTGGCTTCAATGTATGAAAATCCAAGACCTTCAAGAGCAGAAATCTCCGATGTTGCTAATGCAGTATTAGACGGAACCGACTGTGTGATGTTATCTGGAGAGACAACCATCGGAAAATACCCAGTAGAGACTGTGAAAATAATGAGCAAAATATGCAAGTATGTTGAATCTACAATTGATTATACAAAGCATGTGGCTTACAAGGGAAGAATAGGCATCAGCGATACAATTGCCAAGTTAGTTACAGATGCTGTTGAATACTCAGACATTAAATTGATAGTGACACCAACCATGAGCGGATTTACAGCCAGCAAAATAAGCAACTTAAGGCCAAACTCCATAATATTGGCTTGTTGCCCTAACGACCATATTGCAGAAAAGCTTGTTTTAAACTTTGGAGTTAAGCCTGTGATTACAGAAATATATGAAAGCACTGACAAAATGGTTGAAAATGCAAAAAGAATAGCAAAGGAAGAATTTAATCTAAAGAAAGGAGATTTGATTGTAGTTACAGGAGGATTCCCATTAGGCCAAACAAGAACAACCAATTACTTAAGAATTATGGAAATATAATTCAAAACTGAATTATTCTATTAGTCAAAAGACGATAAAATAAAATTTTAAAGAAAAAATAAGAAAAAATAAAAAAAATTATTAACTCACAACAATATTGATTCAAGATTAAATCAATTTTGATGATAAGAAAAAATGAAATTTTAAAAAATTACTTAAACTTTTATAAGATTAAATTACAAAATATAATACAATGAGTTCCACTAACAAAACCAAAACATCACTTGCAAGATTTGAGGAATTTTTCTCAACAATTTACAAGGATGATGTATTTGAAGTTCTAGAAAAATATCCTGATGAAAGGTCCTTAACAGTCGATTATAACGATTTAGAAAGGTTTGATCCAGATTTAGCAGATTTGCTAATTGATAAGCCAGATGAAGTTATTGCAGCTTCCCAAAAGGCTATTAAGAACATCGACCCTCTAATGAAAGATGCTGAATTGAACATTAGATTCGAAAATCTTACAAACAATGTTCCATTAAGTGATTTGCTAAGTAAATACATTGGAAAATTTGTATCAGCAGATGGAATTGTAAGAAAAACCGACGAAATTCGTCCAAGAATCGAAACTGGTGTTTTCGAATGTAGAGGATGTTTGAGATTACATGAAATTGAGCAAACATCTTCCAACCACATTATGGAACCATCATTATGTAGCGATTGTGGAGGAAGGTCATTCAGATTGCTTCAGGAAGAGTCTAAATACATAGATACACAAAGTGCAAGGATGCAAGAGCCATTGGAAAACTTGTCTGGAGGAACAGAACCTAAGCAAATGCTTATGGTATTAGAAGACGATTTAGTGGACGAATTAAACCCTGGAGACAAGGTCAGAATTACTGGAACTTTAAAAACATTTAGAGAAGAAAGAAGTGGAAAATTCAAAAATTACATTTATGTAAATCATATTGAACCTTTAGAACAGGAATTCGAAGAGCTACAGCTCTCTGAAGAGGATGAGGAAAAAATCTTGGAATTATCTAAAGATCCTCATATACATGACAAGATCATCAACTCTACAGCACCTTCCATTAGAGGTTATAGAGAAGTTAAAGAGGCTATCGCATTACAGCTCTTTGGAGGTTCTGTAAAACTCCTTGAAGACCAAACCCGTTTAAGGGGAGACATACACATCCTAATCGTTGGAGACCCTGGTATCGGTAAATCACAAATATTAAAATATGTATCCAAGCTAGCGCCAAGAAGTGTTTATACAAGTGGTAAGGGTACTTCAGGTGCAGGTTTAACTGCAGCGGCAGTTCGTGACGAACTTGGAGGATGGTCTCTTGAAGCTGGTGCATTAGTGCTTGGGGACCAAGGTAACGTATGTGTTGACGAATTGGATAAGATGCGTTCTGAAGACCGTTCTGCACTCCACGAAGCTTTAGAACAACAGACAGTAAGTATTGCTAAGGCAGGAATCATGGCAACATTAAATACAAGATGTTCTGTACTTGCAGCAGCAAACCCTAAATTCGGAAGATTTGACAGATATAAAACTGTTGCAGACCAAATAGACTTGCCTTCACCTATTCTCTCTCGTTTCGACTTGACCTTTGTAATTGAGGATAAGCCAAATGTTGAAAACGATAGAAAATTAGCGCAACACATTCTTAAGATACACCAATCTGAAAGCGTTGACTATGAAATAGAGCCTGACTTGCTTAGAAAGTACATTGCATATGCCCGTAAGAACGTTAACCCAGTCCTTACTGATGAGGCAAATAAGGTGCTTGAAGAGTTCTATGTATCCGTAAGAAGTGCGGGTGTAGAAGATGAGACTCCTGTTCCAATCACTGCAAGACAATTAGAAGCAATTATTCGTTTGGCTGAAGCCAGTGCAAAATTGCAGTTAAAAGACAAGGTAGATGCTCAAGACGCTCAAAGAGCAATCACATTACAAAGAAAATGTTTAGAGCAAGTGGGATTAGATCCTGAAACAGGAAAACTCGACATTTCCAGAGTCGAAGGTGGAACCCCTACTTCAGATAGGGATAGGATGGAAAAGATTGAAAATGAAATCAAAGACTTAGAGATGGAAATGGAAAGAGCTCCTATTGAAACCCTTAAGGAAAACATGAAAGAAAAATATGGCATGAGTCCTGAAAAGGTTGAAGAACTCCTTAAAAAACTTAAAGGAAAAGGTATCATATTTGAACCAAGAAATGGTTTCTTTAATTCTGCTTAAACTTTATAGAATTAATAACCATTTTTTCTTTTTTTATAATTCATTTAAAAACTTTAAAATCCATCTTTTTTTTCTTATCAAATATTCTATAATCATTTAAGAATTTTTTATTTTTTAAAAAATCTCAAACAAAGAAAACATCAAAACAATCTATAATTTTTTTAAGCAAATCACAATAAAATTGAAATTATTTTTTATACATAAGTTAATAAATGATAAAATATATAATTTATATTAATATAACTCAAATACTATAATTATAGCATATTTTAATAGATTCTTTAAAATATAAAAAAGGTTATTTGATTATAATTAAACAATTATTTTTATTTCTAATTGGTTGAATGCTTTAAATAATTTATTATTTACATATCAAAACAAAGATAATTCCAAAATAAGAAAACTCATGAGATTTAAGACCAAAACAAAGATAATTCCAAAATAAGAAAACTCATGAGATTTAAGCATTTAATTAATTAAACTTATTTAATCACAAGAAGGCGATAAAATGGATGATTATGAAAATTTATTAGAGAGAGCAATTGATCAATTACCTCCGGAAGTATTTGAAAGCAAAAGGTTTGAACCTGTAAAGGCTTACTCTGTAATTCAAGGTAATAGAACATTTATTCAAAATTTCAAGGATGTTGCTGACTCATTAAATAGAGACCCTCAACATATTTTAAAATATTTACTTAGAGAATTAGGTACTGCTGGAAACTTAGAGGGAGTAAGAGCAATTCTCCAAGGTAAATTCAACCACTTTTTAATCAACGAAAGAATTGATGAATACATTGAAAAATATGTTATCTGTCATGAATGTAACAGACCAGATACCAGAATTATAAGAGAAGACAGAATATTCATCTTAAAATGTGATGCATGTGGTGCAAAAGCTCCACTTAAACCATTATAATCTTCTTTTTTAATTTTTTTTATTTTTATTGATTTAACTACTTTTATTTTTTATTTTTAATTACTTTATAAGGCGTTTTAAATGTTTTGTCCAGAATGCGGTGCCACAGATGTTGAAATGGTAGAAGGAATATGCAAGAATTGTTATTTAAAGAAATTTCAATTGATGGAAATTCCAGAAAATATTACAGTTACAATTTGTAAGCATTGCAATGCCAAATTAGAAGAGGGAAAATGGAAAGATGAGTATATTCCAGAGGATGAGATAATATATCGTGCTTTGGAAAATAACATTAAGCTTAGCGATTTGGCAGAAAATGAAGAGATTGAACTCGAAATTGACCAAATGAGAGGAACAATCGCAGAATGTTATGTTGAAGCTGTAGCGACAGTTCTTGGAGAGGACATTGTAGAAACCCACACTCCAAATGTTAAGTTAAACTATTCCGTTTGTCCAGACTGCAGCAAAAGAAATGCAGGTTACTATGAGGCAGTCATTCAACTTCGTGCAGACGATAGGCAGTTGAAAGACGAAGAAATAGAAAAGGCAGAAGAAATAATAAATAGAACCCTTAATAAGCAGTATAAAAAGGATAAATTAGCTTATATTCCACAAGTTGCAAGACTTAAGGAAGGCAATGACTATTATATTGGATCATTGAAATCCGCAAAGAAAGTAGTTGAACACTTAAAGGATGAGCTTGGAGGAAAGATAAAGGAATCCCCAAGGCTTATCAGCGAAGACAAATCTACAGGAAAAGGATTATATAGAATCTGGATATCCTTAAGACTCCCTAAGTTTGAAATAGATGATTTTGTAAAGTACCAAGATAAAATCTACCAAATCAATGCAATCGATGGAAACAGGATTCAATTGAATGACTTGGAATCTCAAGAGAAACTTGCATTGAAATGGAGAGAATACGATTCCATTGAAAAGCAAAACATAAATGGAGTTCAAAAGGCAATCATAACTGCAAAATCCCCTAGGGAATTGCAAATCCTAGACCCTGATGACTATAGCCCAATTGATTTGGAAATGAATGACAAGCTAAATAAGTATAACATTGGCGAAGAGATTGATGTCATTAAGATTGATGGGCGAATATTTGTCATATGATAAATAAAAATATAAAAAAATAATAAAACCAATAAAAAAAATCCCTAAAAACTGATTAAAAAAAACTTAAAAACAATTTAAAATCTAAAAAACAAATTATGCTTATTAATTACAAAAACGAATGTGATTATATGAATATTGAAGAGAAAATAGAATTAATCCAAGAAGGAACCTTAGAAATTATTGATGTGGAAGAATTAAAAGAAAAACTTGAAAAGGAAAATCCTATTGCTTATACTGGATATGAACCTTCTGGAAAAATTCATTTAGGTCATGCAGTTACCATTATGAAGCTTAAGCAATTACAAGACTTAGGATTTAAAATCAAAATCTTACTTGCAGATTATCATGCTTTCTTAAATGGAAAAGGAACCGTTGAGGAAATTGCAGAAACAGCAAAATACAATAAAAGATGTTTCCAAGGTTTAGGACTTGCAGATGACACTGAATACATTTTAGGTTCATCATTCCAAACAGGTAGCGAATACACTAATGACGTTTACCAATTAGCAACTTTAACTACCTTAAAAAGAGCAAAAAGAAGTATGGATCAAGTAAGCAGACATGATGACAATCCAAAAGTTGCAAGCGTAGTCTATCCTCTTATGCAAACTGCAGATATGTCTGCATTAAATGTTGATGTTGCTTTAGGTGGTATGGAACAGAGAAAAATCCAAATGTTAGCAAGAGAAAATCTTCCAAGAATTGGAAAAGAGGCTCCTGTATGTATTCACACTCCTTTGATTCATGGTCTTGACGGTGACGATAAGATGTCCTCAAGCAAAGGAAACTACATTGCTGTTGATGACGATGAGAAAACAATCAAAGAAAAGATTAGAAAAAGCTACTGTCCACAAGGAGAAACAGAAGGAAATCCAATTTTAGAAATTGCAGACCACTTCGTTTTCACAAACCAAGACACTTTAGTTATAGAAAGACCTGAAAAATTTGGTGGAGACTTAGAATTAACTAAAGAAGAGTTATACACAATGTATGGCGAAGGCAACTTACATCCTATGGACTTGAAAAACGGAATTACAAAATTCCTTATTGACTTCCTAAAACCAGTCAGAGACTTTATGGAATCTCAAGACTAATTATTTAAGTTAAAAAAAAAGAACAAAAATTAATTTAATCATATAAATAAGTATGAGGTGAGATAATGGAAGAAGAACCAGTTTACGAAATGAAACTTACTAATGGAATTGGAGAGCAAATGTTGGCTCATGTTTTTGAAAAATTCGATGTAGAATTAAAACAGACTGAATTTGGACCAAAACTCCAAGGAACAAAAGAAGAGTTAGAAAAAGCTCAAGAATACATTGTTCAAATCATGAAAGAAAGATTAGAAGAATTAGATAGAAGATAATTCTATCTATTTTATTTTATTTTTAAAAAAATACTAATTCTATAAAATAATTAAAAAAAACTAAATTTTATAAAAAAATAACTAATTCTATTAAATTATCTTATGCAATCAACACAAATATCAAATAAAGGTGCTACAGCTTTTTTTATATCAGAAGACACTTTATTTTGACCATTATTTGCATCAATTATCTTAAAATTATCATTTTCTTTAGATAGTGATAAATAGTTTTCTTTAACTCCAGTTAAAAACTTCTCATTTTCGAATTCATCAGTTCCATCACATCTTTCAACTGATTTTTTAACATCCAAATCAAGAAGCAAAACCAAATCAGGAATCTTAGCAAACTTATTTATCTCCCTAATCCATTCTTGAGGCTCTTGATAAACCAAACTTGAGTAAAAGGACCTATCACTAATTACAACAGTGCCTTCACTTTCCAACTTTTCAATCTTATCCATCAAAACAAGACGGTCGGCTGCAAAAAGAAGGCCTAAAGTTTTCTGCATAGTATCACTGGTTGCATCAGAACGTGTTAATAATTTACGAATAAGTCTTCCAACTTCCAAATCAGTAGGTTCAACAATTGTTTCTACTTTTAAACCATTATTTTCTAACCATTCTTTTAAATACTTGATTTGAGTTGATTTACCAGCACCATCTATTCCTTCCAATACAATATACATAATAAGAAATTTATTTTTGATACATATATAATTTTCATTAATCAGACAAAATTCCTTTTTTAAATAATAAATCTGATGACCCCTATAAGAAATATCGTCTAAAAATAAGATTTTTGATAAAAATATGTATATAATAAAATTAACAAATTTATTAATAGTTAGATTATTTAATAACAATTTTACAGAATCAATATTCTTAAGAATAAAAAACCAAATTTATTTAAATTAATAAAAAATCACAATTATAAGGAGATCATATGACATTACCTGAACTATTAGCACCTGCTGGAGATTACGACATATTAGTCACTGCAGTAAATGCAGGAGCAGATGCCGTTTACATATCTGGAGAAAGATTTGGAGCAAGAGCCTTTGCAAAAAACTTCAAAATGGAAGAAATAGAAAAAAGTGTAGAATATGCTCACTTGAATGGTGTAAAAATCCACGTTACAGTGAACACCCTTATAAACAACTTTGAAGTGACAGATGTAGTCCAATACTTATTCAAATTATATAAGATGGGAGTTGATGCAGTCATTGTACAGGACATTGGAATAATAGAACTAATTAAAAACCTCATTCCAGACCTTGAAGTCCATGCATCAACCCAAATGACACTAAGCGACTATGACTGCATATTATGGGCTGTTGAAAACGGAATCTCCAGAATCGTATTCCCACGTGAGATAAATGTGGAAAAAATAAAGGAAATCAGTAAAAAATTAAAAGAATCCAACTTGAATATGGAACTTGAAGTCTTTGGTCATGGAGCACTTTGCTACTGCTTTAGCGGAAATTGCTATATCTCATCATACAATAGTGGACGTAGCGGAAACAGGGGAGCCTGCGCTCAGCCATGCCGTAAGCAATACAAGCTAAAATACAAAAACTACAATGTTGGAAATGGATTCCTCCTTTCAACACATGATTTAGCAGTTTATAAAGGCCTTGACAAAATAGAGGAAGCAGGAGTCTTTTCACTTAAGCTTGAAGGACGTATGAAATCTGCAGATTATGTTGGAACCATTGTAAATGCATATAGACACTTGATAGATGGCGATGAAGGAGATTATGAAAAGGACCTTCATTTAGTTTTCAATAGAGAATTTACAGATGGATACATCCTCAATCAAAAGCCAGGGCAAGTCTTAGGCAGGGAAAGCTCAGGCCACGAAGGGGTTTATATCGGAAAGATCATTGAGAAAAAGGGAGAGCTAATTAAAATCTCAAAGGAGAATAAGGATTTCCAAATAAACCTTGATATTGGAGATGGAATCGGATTCAAGTACAAAGACAAGATAAAAGGAATCTATATTGACAATATCAAAGAGCAGACTGATGAATACATTAGCCTAAAAACCACTAGAAATGTAAGAGAAGGGGATAAGGTTCTCCTAAGCTACTCCAAATCCACTCATGATAAGCTAAAGAAATTCCATAATGAAACAATCAGGCAACATATCCCATTATCTTTAGACATTTACTGGAATGATGACTTAAGCCTAAACATTAGCGCAAGATTCGAAATTGAAGAAAAAGGAATAAACAATGAAAGCAAAACAGAAAGATTCAATTTCAATTACATATCCGAAACCAAATTCGAAAAGGCAATGAATAGGCCAGTGAGCAGTGAGGATATTGAAAAGCAAATGGGAAAAACTGGAGACAGCTCCTTTTATATGAAAGAACTGAATATTCACAGCATGCCAGAAAACATATTCATACCTATTGGAAAATTAAATAAGATAAGAAGAAATATTTTAGATAAGGCAACAACACTATTGCTTGACTATTATAAGCCAAGCAAAAAGGACATTAGAGCAACAAATAAAACTGTTAACCAATTCATTAAGGAATACAAGTCTTATTCAAACATCGATGTGCGAAATGAAAGATTAAATCTTTCAATATTTGCAGACAATCTAGAACTTCTGGAAATGACTAAAAAATTGCCTATACATAAGTATTATTTTGATCCTTCATTTTCATTCAATAGTCCTGAAGAGTACTTTGAAAACATTAAAGACCTATTGAAAGAGGCTTATTCAATTGTTAATAAGAATTCCAAGAGCAATAATCCCCAAAGCAATTCAAATGATAATGAAAAGGATAATGAAAATGAAAGATTGGTATTGGTCTTATCATCTTTCATATCAGATGAGGAAATAGAAAAGATAAGCGAAATCATTGATGAATTAAAAGAAGAGTCAATAATCATCCCGATAATGTATGACACTCCAGGAATAGGCAAAAGCTTCAGCACAAGCATATACGGAAATCACAACTTGAATATTTGGAACAGCTACAATGTTAAAAACTTATCTGAAAGCGGATTCAAAAGCTTAATCTTATCATCAGAACTATCCCATAAGGAAATAAAGGAATTGGTTTCAAAATACCAATACATTAAAGGAAAGAGCAATACTGACTTGAATATCATAATTCAAGGAAATCTTGAAGTTATGAGCAGTAAAGATGACTTCTCAAACTTGAACAATGGAAAAGACTTTATAATAAACTCTGCGTCAGATTATGCTATCTTAGAGGATAAGAAACGTAAGAAATTCAAATATAAAGTGGTGTTTGATTATAATAAACATAGTCATTTCATAAATAAGGACTGCCTATGCCTAATTGATGAGGTGGAGACCATAAAAGATACAGGAGTGAATTCTGTAATCATAGATACAAGATTCTCATCTGCAAAATATAGTTCCACAATCATTTCATTATACCTTCAGGCATTAAAGGAAGACAATAATTATGATTTAGAATTATTAAAAGACCAAATTAAAAACATTACATTGTCTAGATTAAATAAAGGAAACTTCATTAATGGCAGATTACATGAAAAGGAATGTTGATTTAAAGATTAAATAATTTAAAACAAAACAACAAAGCAATAAAATTAAAATTAAAACTAAAACTAAAATTAAAAAAATAATTTAATATTTATCAATTAATTAGAGGAAATATTATGAAATTACCTGAATTACTTGCTCCAGTAGGAAGTGCAGAACATTTGAAAACAGTTATTCTTTCTGGTGCAAACTCAATTTACTTATCTGGAGAGAATTATGGAGCTAGAAAATATGCTGAAAACTTTTCTCTTGCTGAAATAAGAGAAGCAATCAAATATGCTCATTTACATAATGTAAAGGTTTATGTAACAGTCAACACTCTCATCAAGGAAGGAGAATTGAAAAAGGTAAGCAAATATTTACTCGAATTATATAAGATGGGAGTTGATGCAGTGCTAATCCAAGATATCGGATTGATCCATATCATCAACAAGCATATCCCTAAGCTTAAAATCCATGCTTCCACTCAAATGAACATTCACAATATTGAAGGTGTTGAATGGGCATCAAAGCACAATATAAAAAGAATAGTTCTTCCAAGAGAGATGGAACTGAAGGAAGTGAAGGAAATAAGCTCTTTTGCCCACTCATTAGGCATAGAAATCGAAATCTTTGCTCATGGGGCACTTTGCTATTCCTACTCTGGACACTGTCTTTTATCCTCCCTCCAAGGAGGCAGAAGCGGAAACAGAGGAAGGTGTGCACAGCCATGCAGAGAAAAATATGAGCTTTCAATAAACAAGACAAAAGCAATAAATCCAAAAAGCGAAGGAAATTATCTTTTATCCCCTAAAGACTTATCATTATATGACAATCTGGATGAACTTGTTAATTTAGGCATAGATAGTCTAAAGATTGAAGGGAGAATGAGAAGCAACGACTATGTTGCTGTGGCTGTAAGCAACTATAGAAAAAGGCTCAATAAATTAAGGTATGACAAGACTTCAAAAGCCCTTAATAGAAACATTAATGAGTCTATTAAAAAGACCAAAAAAGGAAAGAAGGGAAAAAGGTCTGACTTTAAGAAGATTCAAGATAAAGAAAAGATCGAAGAGTTAAAAAGTATTCAAAAGGAAGAAAACAGAAACTCAAAAGAAGAGCTTGAACTGGTATTCAATAGGGAATTTACTTCAGGACACCTCATTCCTAAAAATAACCCTATGATAATGAACAGGAAAAAGCCAGGACATCAAGGGCTGTTTATAGGCACAATCCACAGATACAATCCACAAACTGAAGAGATACACATTTTGCTTAAGGACAATTTAATCCATATCCCTGAAAAGGGAGATGGAATAGTAATTGAAAGTCAAATAAGGCCAGATAATCCAATAAACGAAAGCAGAGAAAACAAAAACAAAAATAAAAAATCTCTCAGACACACTAAAAATAAAAAAACCAATAAGAAAGGAAAACTTGAGGAATCCAGAAGCAACAGCAATAATTCAACCATTCAAACTTACGGTTTTGACATTTCATCCAAGCCTACCCTAAAGGACTCAAAGGACAAGCATTGGAGAAAAAGAGAAAAGGACAAGGATATTGAAGGTAAGGTATTGGTTATCAAAAAAGTTCGTGAAAACAAGAGAATAAACTTCCCTCTTGAAAAGGGCTCTAAAGTATATCTTACAAAGAGAAACTCTCTTATTAACGAAGTAAAAGACTTAAAAAACGACAAAAACAAGCATATGATTAAAAAATCCAATTTGGAATTATACTTTAGAATAGATAAGGACAATTTCCCTCATTTAAAAGGAAATCTTAAATTGGATAATGGAAAGGTAATCACTCTAAAAGTCAAGGGAGATGAACCTTGGGAAGAGGCTATAAGAAAGCCAATCTCAAATGAAACCATTAAAAAGCAATTATTGAAAATTGGAGACCTTCCTTATTATATTGAAAAGATCACTGTCAATAACAACAAAAGCCTATTTAGCCCAATCAGCAAAATCAACGAATTAAGAAGAGAATTCTTTGACAAACTTGAAGAAGAAATAATTAAAAGTTACATTCCAAATGATGAAGATATAAAAATTGCAGAATCAAGCATAAAAGAGTTTGCTAAAGAATTAGATAGGAAAATTGACTTGAAAGGAAAAGTTAAATCAGAAAGTAATCCTCTAAAAATATTATCAATTTACATAAACAGCTTAGATACATTAAAGGAAATCAATAAATTCAATGAAAATAATGATAATAATGATAATCCTTTATTCAACAGAATCTATTTAGAAATCCCATCAAATAAAAGATTGGATGAAATCGCCAAGAATCAAATAGAACATAATCCAAATGACTCTAAGGAACTTAACATAAGCTACTGTGTAAACTTCCTAAAGTCTGCAATAAGAATCAGCCATAATCAAGATTATGAGCTGGTTTGGAAGCTGCCGGATATAGCACATAAGGAATCTAAAGAGTCAATCATAAAGATTTTAGGAATTCTAAATAAGATGGATTTACACATCAATATTATGACTAGCTTAATTGGATTAGATGACTCTTTAAAAGATAAGTTTAATGTAAAACTTTATGGAAATTATCCATTAAATCTATTTAATGCATTTAGCATTATGGAACTAAAGAATTATGAAACCTTGTCCATATCACCGGAACTATATAGGAAAAATATTGAAAAACTTATGGAAGACCATTATATAAACAACAGAAATAAAGAGTTATCAGATATAGAATTCCTTGTTCATGGAAATATAGAAGCCATGACTACAAGAAAGGAGCTTATCTCCAAAAAGCAATTGAAGCTCATTGAAAAATACATTAAGAAAATGAAAAAGAACAAGAAAGACCCTTCTGCCAATGAGTATTACTTAAAAAATAGAAGGGAACAATATTATCCTATAAAAAGTAGCATAAATGAAGATAATCTGATTATCTTAAACTCTGAAGAGTTTTGTCTAATTGATCATATTGATTATCTTAAGTCAATCGGAATCAAAGACTACTCAATAGACTGTAGATGGAAACCTATAGATTACATTAAGGAAATAGGAAGCGTTTATAGAGAAGCGATTGATAATGATGAATATGATTTAAACGAATTTAATGAGATAATCCAAAAACATTCTCCTAAAATCAGCAAAGGAAACTTTGAAAATGGATTGAAATAATTAACAAAAATAAAACAACTTTCTCATCAAATACAAATATTACATTATGAAATCAATATTGATGTGAAAAATTATCAATTCTTATAAAAATAAAAGAGTTAAAATATGAGAAGAATTATAAAGGATAATACTTAATGAATTACCCATATTCAGAATTTGAAACAATTAAAAAAAAAAAAAAAAAAAAATATTTTATTATTATTTTATTATTAT